>JAURGS010000146.1 GCA_030833685.1 Rhodoferax sp.
TGCGTTTCATGAGGATTCCTGCGATTCGATGATGACGATGATGAAGTGGGAAGCGGTTTCATCATATCGCGAACCCTGCAGCGACTGCTCAGGCGCACAATGCGGCTCCTGCATTTTGTGCGTTTTTCCTTTGGCGAGCGACGAAGATCGAATCCCTGTTTCTGACTGCGGCGCGTGTATCGACGTTCAAGCAAAAACGCCTCAACAAAGCGAGCGGCTATTTCTAAAGGTCGACTAGTGTCCTCAACCACAAACAGCTTCCTTCACGCAATTCTTTTCAAAGCTATTCTTGGCTGTACCGGATTGTTTCTTCTTCTTAGTTGCAGCTTCACACTTGGCAGTGGCGACTGATTCACAATTCTTGAAGAATGACTTCTTTGCAGCACCCGCCAGATCTGAGCTTGCCTGAGCAAGGCTTAGACCCCGCGCAATTACGAGATTGACCGCCTCAAGCTTGAACTCCTTGGAAAACTTTCTGCGCTGCGCCATCGAACATCCCCGGTTCCATAGAGCACCTTAACAAAGTGTCATTGAAACCGGGTGCTGTCTAAAGGCTAATTCTTTGATGGAAGCGGACCATAACCTTGCCGGTTTCTGATCAGACCCTGGTTGATCACGCCCAGCAGGCCAGAGATGATTTTTAGCCCGGGAACGGGCACGTGGGCCAGATCGGCCATTTCGATCACGGCATTCAGGATGGCATCAATTTCCAAGGGCCGACCCATGCGCACGTCTTGTAGCATCGAGGGGCTCTGGGTGAAGTTGTTCCGCACCCGTTCGATCTCGGCAGCGGAATCAACCTGCACTGGCATATTGACGGTATGAGCCACACGACGGCCTTCTTCAATCAGCTGTTGAACCAATGCCTGAGCTTGGGGCGATGCCACGATATGACCGGGTGCGCCTTGAGAAATGGCGCAAAGCGGGTTCCATATCAGGTTCATCATCAGCTTCTGCCATTTGGCAAGGCGGATATTGGTGGTGGCTTCAGTATCCAAGCCGGCCTTGATGAAACAAGCTTGAATTGATGCCAGGCGCTCACTCAGCTGGTCGC
Source organism: Rhodoferax sp. (assembly GCA_030833685.1). Taxonomy (GTDB): domain Bacteria; phylum Pseudomonadota; class Gammaproteobacteria; order Burkholderiales; family Burkholderiaceae_C; genus Rhodoferax. The sequence continues at coordinate 1,055 of JAURGS010000146.1, forward strand.
CCACTTCGCCCACGATCAGCTTGGGCGGCATAACCTTTGGCAGGAAGATTTCACCGGGGCCGATGCTTGTTGCAGGCTTGTAGATGACCGCCCCAACCACCCGATCCAAGGGTATTGTTCTGGCAAGCACGCCATCAGGGTCCAGGCAGCCGATTCTTGCGCCCTGCCAGGGTGATTTGTGCCGCTCGAAGTACCACCAGGGTAACCCGTTTTGAATCATTAGCAAAGAACCTGTGGGCGCTAACCTGTCCACCAAATCAGCCGCAACATCAGCCAATTGCATGGATTTGAGGGTGACGACCACCAAGTCGTAGCCGCGGCCCGCAGCTGATGCGTCTTGTGCGCGCACCGGGATGGTCTGAACCGGTTCATCAGGGCGATGAATCTTCACTCCAGCGCTTTGCAACGCCTTGAGTTGCTCGCCCCGGGCCAACAGGGTGACATCGGCACCGGCCAGGGTGAGCATGCCCCCAAGATCGCTGCCGATAGCGCCGGCTCCATAAACGAGGATTCGCACATTAATCTCCTGCGGTGCGGATCAGCGCTGGCCGTCGCCGACAGAGATTTGCTCAACACGTAGGCCGCCCAAGCGCTCGTGAATGCGCGGTCCCGTAGACATAGCCAGAGCAAACAGAATCTCATTGGGCCGTGGCGAGTCACTGATGCTGACCTCGGCGGTATTGAAATGGCTGCGCACGTAACAGGCCTCAATGTGATGCAAGGGCACATGCAGGCGACTGCCCGCTGAGCCAACAAATTTGTTGGCTGGCACAATAGACTTGGCCTTCTTCAGAACTGCTCGCATGGCCCAGCCACCACCCTCGTGCCAGATGGCGCCATGTTCCAGCTCCCCGTTAATGCCGACCAGTGCACCCTTGCCATAGGTTTCAATCGCATCTGCGCCGCCTAATGCCTCGACCAGCACGGGGACCATGTCGTTGGCCATGTCGCGAGCCAGCTTGACAAACTCCTGTAACTCTTCGCCCGATGCAAAGCGGCCGACAAAGGGGTTTTTCACTACGTTCGCGATGACGCCTATCTTCAGCGGCTGGCCTGCGGCCGGGCCGCCTTCGTGGAAAGTTCTCTCAACACTCAGGATTTGCTTGCGAATTTCAATCTTGGACATGGCATTCAACTTTCTTCAGTTAGTGGAGAGATGGAACCAATGGATTGGAACACCCGATCGGGCGTGATAGGAATTTCAAGTATGGGCCGCTCGAAAGGCGAAAGCGCATCATTGACGGCATTAAGCACAGCGGCGATTGCGCCGGTGACCCCGGCCTCAGCAACACCTTTGGCACCCAGCTGTGATGACTGTGTGGCGGTACAAACATGAAGCACTTCTATGGCTGGCATTTCAGAAGACAAGGGCGAGGCATATTCGGTCATGCTGGCGTTCAACAGCTGACCTTGATCATCATACAAACACGCTTCCTGCAAAGCCTGGCCCAGGCCTTGGATGACTGCACCACGCAATTGTTCGTCGGCCAATGCCGGATTGATAACCACGCCGCAATCGTCCACTACCCAGTGGCGCAATACCCGAACCAAGCCGGTTTTGACATTTACCTCTACCCACGTGGCTTGCAAACCATTGGTGTAAATGCCCCCATCGTAGGTGCGTTGCGCATGATGAGCCGTTGCGCCAAGCTGTGGCACGAAGCCCGGAGCAAACAAGTCAGGACGCTGAAAGGCCCGGTTTGACAATTCCGCCAGGCTACCCAGGGGCTCGGCAGCATTCTTACGCTTAAACAGGCCCTGCTCAAACACCATCTCATCGACTTGAACCCGCCAGAGGGCGCTTGCGGCCAGCAACAGGTTTTGGCGCAAGGCCAGCGCAGACTGAAGCGCCGCTTCTCCGGCCACCCCCGTTCCGCGTGACCCCCAATTGCCACCACTGATGGGGGCGCTGGCGGTGTCCCCCAGTTGAACTCGCACCTGGGACAGTGGCAAATCCAAGGCATGGGCAATGATTTGAGTGAGAGCAGTTTCGGTGCCCTGCCCGGTGTCGCACGCCCCGGACGATGCCAGTACCGTGCCATCGGGTTGCATCCGTACTGTGCAACCATCAGTGGCCGCGATGGGGGCCCCGCCTTTGCCGTAGGTGGCCGATCCGTGGTTGGAGTTTTCAACAAACACTGCCAACCCCAAGCCCAGGTAACGGCCTTCGACCCGGGCCTGCCGCTGGATGCGACGCAAAGCCTGGTAGTCCACGTGATGGAGCCAGGTGTCCAGACAGGCCCTGTGAGACAGCCCCTCCATAGCCACCCCGCTGGCCAAAGAGTGAGGTTGATGGGCATCGGCCCTGAAGTTCAGCTGCCTGAAATCGATTGGATCCATGCCTATCTTGCGCGCCATCAGATCCATGCCGACCTCGGTAAACAGGCAGGCTAGCGGATGACCGACACCGCGGTACATCCCATAAGGTGCCTTATTCTGAAAGGCTACCTGGTAGTGCGCGCGGTGGGCGTCCACAGCGTAGGGAGCGCCCAACAAATTGACCACATGGCGAACCTCATTGACGCTGCCCCTGGGGTGCATCTGGTAGGGACCAATGCCAACCCAGCCCCGAACCGCAAAGCCCTTCACATGGCCCAGGGGATCAGCGCAAATTTCCAATTCGACCTCGTGGGAGCGCGCGTGCACATCCGAGCAAAAAGCCTCCAATCGATCGGCCACAAATTTGACCGGCCGTCCCAAGATGCGGCTAGCAGCAACCGCTGCCATCTCATCAGGGTAAGTCTGGATCTTCAAGCCAAAGCTGCCCCCGGTCTCGGTCGCAACCACGCGCACACGGTTTTGCGGCATTCGCAATAGCCCGGCCACCACGCTTTGCATCATGTGCGCAACCTGGGTACCGGCGTAGACGGTGATTTCCTCTCGGCCACGGTCGTAGTCGGCCACAATGCCACGAGGCTCGAGCGTGACCGAGGTCACCCTTTCGGTGCGCATGGCCCAGCTCAGACGATGCGCACTGGATTGTGAGACGGCTTCCCAGTTGCCAGCCTCTACCCGACATTCATAGGCCAGATTGCCCTGTGCCAATTCGGAGTGGATCGCCGGTGAGCCAGGACGCAGCGCCTGTTGGGGATTGACGACCGGGTCCAGGGGCTCATAGTCCACCTCCAAAGCCTCCAAGGCATCTTCGGCCAACGCACGGCTTTGAGCCAAAACCATCACCAATGGCTCTCCCTGCCAGCGAGCCACGCCTGCAGCCAAGGGCCATTGTGGCGGAGACACCATGCTCTGGAGATGGTGCAATACCCCGACAAAGGGTTCCACTGCCGGCTGCAAATCATCCAGCGTTGCCACCCAAACCACGCCGGGCATTGCCCGTGCCCGATCAATGTGCCTCACACTGAACCGAGCATGGGCATATGGGCTGCGTAAAAACGCTGCATGCACCATGCGCGGCAGCATCAGATCATCCAAATAACGGGCGGTGCCGGTGACAAGCCGGCGAGCCCCTATGCGCGGCACAGGATCACCTATGCCTTGTTTTGTCGGTTTAGCCGGATCGATCACGGCCACACTCCTGCCAAGCGTTTTGCAGCCGCTAATACGGCAACGACTATCGCTTCATAGCCAGTACAACGGCAGTAATTACCCGACAGACGCTCTCGCACCTGCTCGCCAGTGGGCATTGGATGCTCCTGAAGCAATTCGTGTGCGCTGATGATCATGCCGGCGGTGCAATAGCCGCACTGCATGGCATGGTGCTCGATGAAGCAATCCTGCAAGACCCGACCAATCGGGTCATCGGCCATGCCCTCAATGGTCAGAACACTGGCGCCCTGGGCCTGTACTGCCAGCGTCAGGCATGAGCGAACGCTCTGGCCGTTGAGACTGACCGTGCAAGCGCCGCATTGCCCCAATTCGCACCCCAGGCGAGTACCGTTAAGGCCTAGTGAAGCACGCAACAGGTCAGCCAAATGGGTCCGCGCCGGCACCTGCGCGCTCATGCATTGTCCGTTGACAGTTAGGGAAACTTCAGTGGGTAATGTCATGCGATCAGGCGTACCATTCATGGAGCACCTCCTCGACCATGTGCAAGGCAACAGTTTTTTTGGCCTCGGCGCTATAGGACGGATCAGCCTTCGTTTTAAGGCTGTTGTTCAGCGCAACGCGGGCTCTGCTCAGGGCTTGATCAAAGTCTGCGCATGACCTCAAGGCGTTTTCAAGGCTTATGCATCGATAGGGCTGATCGTCCACACCAAAAAAGACCCAGCGCGAATTCAGCTCGCCTTGTTGCCCTGGTAACGACGCCGCCGCCAACCCTACAGCGGCGTAATCGCCCTTGCGTAGGGCAACTTCGCGGAATGCGTGATGACGTGGAATCTGGCAAGGCAGTTCCACCGCCACCAGCAATTCGTCTTCCTGGCGCTGGGTTTGAAACAGCCCAGTAAAAAAATCATCGATCGCGACGAGTCGCTCGCCCCGCCGTGCGCTTTGCAGAACTACTTGACCGCCCAGAGCCAGCAGACAGGCAGGCCACTCGGCGGCTGGGTGCGCCATCACAAGGCTGCCGCCCAAGGTGCCACGGTTACGTATTGCCCGGTGGGCGATGTAAGGTGCTGCAGCAGCCAACAAAGGTAGATGCTCGTTGGCCCAGGGGGAAGTTTCGAGTTCGACGTGGCGGGTCATAGCACCCAGGCGCCAATAGTTCCCTGTCTGATAGGGTGTCGGTCGCAGTTCAGCAATATCCTGAATGTCAATAAGTAATTCTGGACGGTCGAACCTTAATGCCAATGCGGGCAGCAAGGTTTGACCCCCAGCCAAGATTCGTGCACGCGAGCCCCACTCGCTCAACAGGCCAAGAACGTGGTTGAGATCGTGCGCTCGCACATAGTCAAACGGCGCGCATTTCATGCGGTGGTGTGCAACATCAATCGATGAGGGCTGGTCAGAAAATTCAACTTACTATATAGTAACTGTGAATCATCCGTCAAAACACCAATTCAAGGGTATGTCCAGCCTGAATGACATGATCAATCGCCGCCTGCGGCAAATCGCTGGCAGGGAAACCAAGCATGCAGCGCTATACCGTGCCGTGCTTGAGGCCGTTGATTCCGGGATTGTGAAGCCCGGTGACAAGCTCCCCACAGAAGCTGAATGGGTCAGCCAACTGCCTGTCAGCTTGGGCACGGTGCAACGCGCTATCAGGGCCTTGGTCCGGGAGGGGCATGTTGTTCGAAGGCGTGGCCTGGGAACCCATGTGGCGATGCGGCCTGACATTTTGGAAAACCCATTGCATTGCCGCTTTCTGGGCCCAGACGGGTTTCTGCCCGTCTATTCAGCACTGATAGGTCG
>JAURGS010000147.1 GCA_030833685.1 Rhodoferax sp.
TTTTTAGTGGTCCTGGCTGTGGTGGTAACCAACTACGTGCTGCGGCGTGTGCTCAAGCGCCTGGAGAACCGCACGCGGCAAACCGATACGCCTTGGGACGATGCGCTCATCACGGCAGCACGTAAGCCATTGACATTGCTGGCCTGGATTGTGGGCCTGGCGTTTGCGGCTGAGATGATCGAGGCCCAAACCCAGGTAGCTGTTTTCAAGGCTGTCCCTGTGATTCGAACGATTGGCGTCATTGCCGCCATGACCTGGTTTTTGACACGGTTTATCGATAACGTGCAAGCCAGCATCGTACGTTTGCGTCAATTGCGTGGCGAGCAAGTCGATAAAACAACGGTTGATGCCATCGCCAAACTGCTGCGAATCTCGGTGATCATCACTGGGTTTTTGGTGGGGCTGCAGACGCTGGGTTTTTCTATTTCTGGCGTTCTGGCCTTCGGCGGTATCGGGGGTATTGCCGTTGGTTTCGCAGCCAAGGATTTGCTGGCCAATTTCTTTGGCGGGCTGATGATTTACCTGGACCGGCCGTTTTCAGTGGGTGATTGGATCCGCTCACCGGACAAGCAAATTGAGGGTACGGTTGAGGAAATTGGCTGGCGCCTGACCCGCATCCGAACTTTCGACCAGCGTCCGCTGTATTTGCCCAATGCGATCTTCACGCAGATTGCAGTGGAGAACCCGTCACGCATGACGCACCGACGAATCTATGAAACCATCGGTGTGCGTTACGAAGATATGGCCAGTGTGGAGGCGATCGTCAGCGACATTCAGGCGTACCTGCTAGCCAATTCGGACATCGACAGTTCGCAGACGATGATTGTCAATTTGGTGGGCTTTTCGGCGTCGTCGGTCGACATCATGGTCTACACCTTCACCAAGACCACGGTCTGGGTCGACTTTCACGCGATCAAGCAGAAAGTTTTGTTGGCAGTGGCCGACATCGTTGCCAGCCATGGCGCTGAGATTGCCTACCCGACCAGAACCCTGCATGTGAACGGTGTCGCTGGCCTGTCCGATCAAATGGTTGCCGGCGAGTCCCCATCACGTTCGTCTTGAGCCTGCCAGGCTAGCAGGCCCGCCCGCCTGGGCTATTGGGCAGCCCAACCGCCATCCATGTTCCAGGCTGCGCCTCTGACGTTGTTGGCGGCGCTGGAGCAAAAAAAGACGGCAAGTGCGCCAAGTTCCTCGGGCGTGGTGAATTGCATGGAGGGCTCTTTCTCTTGCAGCAGCTGTTTTTTGGCTTCTTCGTTGGACAAACCCATGGCCACGGCCTTGGCGTCCACCTGTTTTTGCACCAGCGGTGTCAGCACCCAGCCCGGACATATCGCATTGCAGGTCACGCCTGAGGTAGCGTTTTCCAGCGCGATGACCTTGGTCAACCCGACGATGCCGTGTTTGGCTGCCACGTAGGCTGCTTTCTCAGCGGAGGCGACCAACCCATGCACCGACGCCACGTTGATGATTCGCCCCCAACCAGCGGCTTGCATGGCAGGTAAAGCCAGGCGGCTGGCGTGAAACGCACTGCTGAGGTTGATGGCGATGACGGCATCCCAGCGCTCAGGAGAAAAGTTTTCGACCCGGGCGACGTGTTGAATACCAGCGTTGTTGACCAGGATGTCGACACGGCCAAACTCTTTTTCAGCGTAGCGCATCATGTCTTCAATTTGCTGCGGCTGGCTCATGTCGGCGCCGTGGTAGGCCACTTTCGCGCCCAGAGCAGAGACCTCCGCTTTTGGCGTGTCCACGTCGCCAAAGCCGTTGAGTACGATGTTGGCGCCCTGCGCTGCGAGCGCCTTGGCGATACCGAGTCCAATTCCGCTGGTTGATCCTGTGACCAGTGCGGTCTTTCCTTTGAGCATGCTTCCTCCCTCTTGAAATGTAAGGTCTTGTTGTGTTTCCTCGGATCAGGCGGATCGAGGACCGAGTTGAATTAGGATGATGGTTGTGATCTTGCCGGGTCAACCGCAAAACACTTAACCCCAATTATCTCGCCATACCGTTTATGCAAGATCCAGTTTTGAAGTTTGTCGATTGCCCCGATGACCATGGCGGGCATCGCATGGCGTATTGGCAGTGGGGCGATCCGGCCTGTGGGCATGTGGTCTTATGCGTTCACGGGTTGACTCGCCAAGGCCGTGACTTTGACACTTTGGCCAAGGCCTTGCGAAAAGCTGCCGGCGCAGCGGTCTGTGTCGTGTGTCCGGATGTGGTGGGGCGGGGCCACAGCGATTGGTTAAAAAACCCAGCGCAATACCAGATCTTGCAGTACGCCAGTGACATGATGGTACTGATGCGGGTTCTGCAGCCTGAGCGTCTGGACTGGGTGGGCACCAGCATGGGCGGCTTGATCGGCTTGGCGATCGCTGGTGGACCTGCAGTTCCTACCGTCGCGCCCATTCGGCGCTTGGTGCTCAATGATGTAGGGCCAACCTTGGAGTGGTCCGCTCTGCAGCGCATCGGCCAGTATGTGGGTCAATTCGGTGTCTATGATTCTGCCGAGCAGGCTGCCGCTGCGCTCTGGGCCATCGCACAAGGTTTTGGTCCGCACACCCCAGCGCAGTGGCTTGCCTTGAGCTTGCCCAACCTGCGGCCCCTGCCCGATGGCAGTGGACGCCTGACGTTGCACTATGACCCAGCGCTGGCTGAGCCCTTCAAGGCGGCCACGCCAGATGATGTGGCCAGTGGCGAGGCCGCGCTGTGGCAACTCTACGATCAAATCAAGGCATCGACCTTGCTTATTCGTGGGGCAGATTCGGATCTTTTGTCGCCAGCGACTGCTGTGGCCATGACTTGGCGTGGCCCGAAAGCCCGTCTTGTGGAGCTCGAGGGCGTTGGCCATGCGCCCACTTTTGTCGCCCAAAACCAGACCCAACTGGTGCTTGACTTCTTGCTGGACTAAGCACGGGCCCTGCGTATGAAGAGTCACATTCTGGAGCAAAGCGCCTCGCAGGCTGGCGCTCAGCGCCCGGTTATGGTGCTGACCTCTGGTGCTTTTGGCGAGGCGGCCGATGCACTTGCGAGGGCCCGGGCATTCGCCGAACCTTTGTTGATTGGCGAGGTCTTGGATACCGGCGAGCCAGTGATGGCGCACGCCGACGCCGTCGCATTGATTTTGCGGGGGATTGGCGGCTCCCAAGCGATGCAGGCGGCGACGTATCTGGTGTACGCGTTCAACCATTTGAACAAGCCGATGGAGGTGATTACCAAATCCTTTGGTGCCAATTTTGCGGCGCTTGCCATGGAGACAACCAAGCTCGTTCGCGTGCAGCGGCATGCGCTGGAAGCCCGCACAGCGGCACAGCTTGACCCCGCCGCCGACCCGCAGGTGGCCGCCGCCCAGGTGGAGAACGTACGCAAGATGCTGCTGGCGTTCTCGCGCGACATGCGCGTTGTGATGCTGCGACTGGCATCGCGCCTACAGACGCTGCGCTACTATGCCGCTCAAAAAGAAGTGCCGGGCAAAGGTGTGGCCCTTGAAGCCTTGCAGGTGTTTGCGCCACTGGCGAGCCGCCTGGGTATTTGGGAGATCAAATGGGAGCTGGAAGATCTCGCGTTTCGCTTTCTGGAGCCAGAAACTTACCGCGAGGTTGCCAAGCAGCTCGATCAAAAACGCACTGAGCGAGAGGCTTCGGTTGAGCAGCTTCGTGCTGACCTGGAGCGGGACCTGAACCAGGCTGGCATCGAGTCGCAGGTGTCGGGTCGGCCCAAGCACATCTACAGCATCGTCAAAAAAATGCGCGGCAAGTCACTGGATTTCGAGCAAGTGCATGATTTGCGGGCACTTCGCGTACTGGTCAGCAGTGTGCCGGCGTGTTACGCCGCACTGAGCTATGTTCACAGCCACTTTGATCCGGTACACGGAGAGTTTGACGACTACATTGCAAAGCCTAAGGTCAACGGCTACCAATCGCTGCATACGGTGGTGCGCGACGATCAGGGTCGCAGTGCCGAGATCCAGATTCGCACCCTTGCAATGCACGACCATGCCGAAAATGGTGTTGCTGCGCACTGGGCGTACAAAGAAGCGGGCAGTAAGGGCTACACCGGCGTGTCAGCCAGCGGCGCATACGAGGCCAAAATCGCGGTGTTGCGCCAATTGCTGGCCTGGGAGCGCGACCTCAGTGGTGCGCAAAACCAAGCAGCGTTTGATGACCGAATTTATGTTTTGACGCCAGAGGCCTCAGTCGTTGAATTGCCGCGCGGTGCGACAGCCGTGGATTTTGCGTATTCGGTTCACACCGACCTGGGTCATCGGTGTCGCGGTGCGCGCGTCGACGGGGCGATGGTGTCGCTCAATACTCCTTTGCAAAACGGGCAAACTGTTGAAATCAACGCAGCCAAGGAGGGTGGTCCCTCGCGCGATTGGCTCAATCCCGAACTGGGTTATTTGGCCAGCCACCGTGCGAAAGCCAAGGTGCGTGCCTGGTTCAATGCCCAGGCGCTGAGCCAAACCATTGCCAAAGGACGCGAAGCGGTGGAAAAACTGCTTCAGCGTGAGGGCAAGACAGCCTGGAAGTTCGATGACCTGGCCACTGAGCTCGGTTTTTCTGGTGCTGAGGCTTTATTTGAGGATGTAGGCAAAGACGAATTCTCGCTACGTCGCATAGAGTTGCTGATAAACCCGCCGGCCCAGCAGGCAGACCCCAACGCGCTTCCTGTTTTGCGCAAGTCTCGTGCAACAAAGGGTTCGGGCAAAGGCGGTGTCGTGGTTGAGGGCGTGCACGCGCTCATGACCCAACTGGCCAAGTGTTGCCGCCCAGCGCCGCCTGATTCCATCGTGGGTTTTGTGTCTCGTACCAACGGCGTCTCGGTGCACCGGGCCGATTGCAGCAATGTGCGTGAGATGCTTCGGCGTAACGCACAGCGTCAAATTGAGGTTGCCTGGGGTATCAATCGGGCGCTTGATGCGGCGGTGTACCCAGTTGATGTGATGGTCCAGGCCAACGACCGCCAAGGGCTGTTGCGCGACATCTCAGAGGTGTTCACCAAGGAAAAAATGAACGTCATTGGCGTTCAGACCCACAGCGACAAAGGGCTTGCTTGGATGACCTTTACAGTTGAGGTTCCAGAGGCCGATCACCTGTACCGCGTTTTGGGCCAGGTATCAGAGCTTGCGGGTGTTCGTGCGGTGCGTAGAAAGTAGTCAGCCCAGATGAACGCCCCACCAATGACTTTTCTGTGGCACGACTATGAAACCTTCGGTGCCAACCCTCGTTATGACCGACCGGCGCAGTTCGCCGCCGTACGAACCGACATGGCACTTAACCCGGTGGGTCAGCCTTTGTCTCTGTACTGCCGCCTCGCCAACGACTATTTGCCCGACGCGCAGGCCTGTCTGATTACCGGAATCACGCCCCAACTGTGTTTGCAAAAGGGCGTAGCCGAGCACAGGTTTGCCCGTGAGATTGAGGCCGCTATGGCGTGGCCAGGCACTGTGGGGGTGGGCTACAACACCATTCGTTTTGATGACGAAGTCACGCGATTCATGCTGTGGCGAAATTTGACAGACCCCTACGCTCGGGAGTGGCAAAACAACTGTGGTCGTTGGGACCTGCTTGATGTGGTTCGAGCCGCGTGGGCCCTGCGGCCTGAAGGTCTGGTTTGGCCGAAGAACGCGCAGGGCAAAGCCAGCTTCAAGCTTGGGGACCTCACGACGGCAAATGGCTTGCCGCACGACAGTGCCCACGACGCCATGAGCGATGTGACAGCCACTTTGGCCTTGGCCCGCTTGATCAAGGCCGCGCAGCCTCGGCTGTTCGAGTTTTGTTTTGCATTGCACCGCAAGGAGCGAGTCGCCCAGGAGTTAGGGCTGCCGACAAGTTTGTCTCAAGCACGGCCATTTCTGCACGTGTCTGGCATGTTCCCCGCTGAGCATGGTTGCCTGGCGCTGATGTGGCCCTTGGCCAGGCATCCGGTCAATCGCAACGAATTGCTGGCCTGGGATTTGCGTGCAGACCCGAGCGAGCTGGCCGATTTGGACGCAGAGCGTATTCGCGAGCGTTTATTCACGCGCACGGCCGATTTGCCAGAGGGTGTCAGCCGATTGCCGGTGAAGTCCGTCCATCTCAATCGCTCGCCAATGGTTTTTTCCAACCTGAAGGTGTTGTCACCCGCCATGGCGGCGCAATGGCAGATCGATCTGGAGGCTCAACTGAGCCATGCAGCTTTGGCCAGGGACTTGCCCGACATGAGTGCGATCTGGGAAGATGTTTTTACCCGACCAGCGCAGTCGACGTCGGTGGATGTGGACCAG
>JAURGS010000148.1 GCA_030833685.1 Rhodoferax sp.
CAAGTTCCAATTGAACCAGCCGACTTCCAAGATGCATAGTAAAATGTTAGACTAGCAGCGGTTTCACAAGTCCAAAACGACCAATACCAGATATCCTAGGGCTTTAAAGTCCTCAGTAAACAGCACATTAGTTGTTTGGCTTTCATGGAAAAGGGACTTATGAAAACAGCTTTAGAGCGTGTAACAAAAAGAGATTGTACGCTGAGGGTGGAAGTGGCAGAAGAGAAGGATGGGCAAGCCCTTGGTGGATGATTTGTTGTGGGAGGTGATCGCTCCCTTGATACCGCAGCAGCCGCGCCGCTACCGCTATCCCGGACGCAACCGTGTGTCCGACCGGGCGGCGTTGACCGGCATCCTGTTTGTGCTCAAGACCGGCATGGGGTGGCGTGATCTGCCCCAAGAGCTGGGCTGTGGCAGCGGGATGACCTGCTGGCGCCGACTGCGCGACTGGCAAAAAGCCGGGGTCTGGGAAAAGCTTCATCATGAGCTGCTGCGACGTTTGCACCGGGCCGACCGCCTAGACTGGTCGCGGGCGGTGGTGGACTCCAGCAGTGTCCGCGCCGTTTTTGGGGGCTCCAAACGGGCCCGAACCCGACCGACCGCCGCAAAGCGGGCAGCAAACATCATCTTTGCACCGATGCCCAAGGCCTTCCGTTAAGCATCCAGTTGACGGCGGCCAACGTGCATGACAGCCGCCTGCTTAAACCACTGGTAAGCGCCATCCCCGCTTTGCAGGGCAGGACTGGCCGCCCACGGCAACGCCCCAAGGTGGTCCAAGGCGACCGGGCTTATGGCAGTGCCGCTCATCACCGCTGGCTGTGCCAGCGAGGCATTAAAGACCAACTGGCTCGCCGATTCACACCGCACGGCAGCGGCTTGGGCAAAACCCGCTGGGTCATCGAACGTTCCTTGAGCTGGCTTCACCAGTTCCGCCGCCTGCGCATCCGTTACGAACGCTGCCCCGACATCCATCTGGCCTTCCTCTCCCTCGGCTCCTCTCTCATCTGCCTCCGCTCCCTCCACTCAACCTAATCTCTTTTTGTTACATGCTCTTAGTCATGTAATAGCAGGTGGTTTTCAAAATATAGTCAGAACAGATCCAACTGATTTCCAGGTGGCCGGCGGAAATGTTTGGTGGTCAGGTGCACATGCTCGCGGTTGAGGCCGTGCTTATGGCAGGCCACTTTGAACATCTGCCCGATCTGTTCGGCAAAGATGCCTTCGCCGGACATCCGGTTTTTGAAATCCGCATCATACAGCTTGCCGCCACGCAGAGCGCGGATGCGATTGAGCACCTTTTCTTTGCGGTCGGGAAAATGCCGGGTGAGCCAGTCATCAAAGAGATCCTTTTGCTGATAGGGCAGACGCAATACTACATATCCAGCGGTGCGTGCGCCTGCTTCAGCGGCGGCTTTGAGCAGTTGCGGGATTTCGTAGTCGTTCAAGCCGGGGATGATGGGGGCCGTCATCACCCCGACGGGGATGCCGGCGGAAGCGAGCTTCTGCATCGTGTCCAATCGGTCGCGGGGTGAGGCGGTGCGTGGCTCCATCACGCGGCGCAGGTCAGTATCCAAGGTGGTCAGGGATATGAACACGGCAGCACAGCGATGCTTGGCGAGTTCCTGCAGGACATCGATATCCCGCGCTACCAGGGCATTCTTGGTCACGATACCTACCGGATTACGACACTCGGCCAGCACTTCCAAGCAACCACGGGTTATCTTCAGCTTGCGCTCGACCGGTTGATAGCAATCCGTCACGCCACTCATCGCCAGGCTTTGTGGTTTCCATTTGCGGGCGGCGAGTTCGGCACGCAGGAGTTCCGGCGCCTTCGTTTTCACCATGATCTTGCTCTCGAAATCGAGTCCGGAAGAAAAGCCGAGATACTCGTGCGTGGGCCGCGCGTAGCAATAGATGCAGCCATGCTCACAACCGCGATAGGGATTGATGCTGGCGCGGAAGCCGATGTCCGGGCTGTCGTTATAGGCGATGATGGTCGCCGAATGATCGACGAGGAATTGCGTGCGGAGCAGTTGGTCATCCTCGGGATTCCATTCCTCGTCGCGTTCGAGATGGATCTGCTCAAAGCGGTTCGTCGGGTTGCCGGAGGCACCTCGCGCAAGCCGTTTGGCTGAGTCCAACTGTGAAGGGACTGACACAGCCAGAGCATCGCACGAAAGGAGTGAGGTGCAATGGGGAGATATTCACAAGAGTATGAATTCCGCAGGCTTGACCCGAAGGGCGTAAGACCGCAATTTTTCAGCGCCTCTTAGGTCCCCATAGCTCAAATGGATAGAGCAGGCGTTTCCTAAACGTCATATCCAGGTTCAATTCCTGGTGGGGACACCATCCAATCTTTCCGCCCCATCTTCGAGGATTCGTTTTTTTGGCTTCTGGAAAAAAGAGAACGCAGTGCTTGGACGCCAAGGAGGTGGGGCTGGGGGAGCCCGCTGAAGAAACGTTCCAAACACTGCGTAAACTGTCAGAGAACGCAACCAACGCTCTCCACTATCTTCGACGGCGTTGGGTGGTTTTTGTTCAAATTCTTACCCTGACCATACACGGTTTCAGCTGGGTTGCTAACCTAAATTTGCGCTGGCTTCTCACTTTTCTTGCTGAAATGAGACATGTTTTCGGGTTTCTGGCAGTGGGGAGGTGATTTGGGGTGACCACTCTATTGGGGCTTGTTCGCGATATTTGCTGTGTCTGCCGCTACGGCTATTCACCCACCAGCTCTCTGATGGCCTGGATGATCTCAGCTTTGGTGAATGGTTTTGCCAAAGTTCTGGCTGCCCCCATTTTGCTGGCGATCTTCAGGTAGTCATATGCGCTGCCGCGTCCGCCGCCCGACATGGCGATGATCTTCATATCTGGCAGCAGCTTGCGAAGCTCCAAAATGGTCTCCAAGCCTTCTTTTTCCGGCATCACGAGGTCGGTGATAACCAAGTCAAACTGGCTACGCAGCACCAGCTTCAGCGCTTCCGCCCCGTCGGCGGCCGTAGTGACCTCGTGCTTTTCCAGTTGCAATATTTTGGCGAGGGCGACCCGGAATGCCTCCTCGTCATCAACCAATAATATTCTGGCCATACGTCGATGCTTAAAGTGTTTTCAGTGCAGCTCCTCGTCCAATGCCCTTAGCAGTGCCTCGAGCGTGAAGGGTTTCATCAGAAAGTGTCTTACGCCGTTGGTTTTCAGTTCCTCCACCCGCAGATTGTCTTGGGCGCCCATCAGGCCGCTGGCGGCGATGCATTTGATATCTGGTTTGAGCCGTCGCAACTGGGTGACCAGCGCCACGCCATCCATGGTCGGCATCATGATATCCGTGATGACAAGTTTGATCTCTGCCTGGTTTTGGAGGAAGACGGTGAGGGCATCCACGCCATTGGCCGCTGTCAATACCCGGTAGCCGGAACGCTTTAGGAGCGTCTCCCCGATCATCAGAATGCCCTTTTCATCATCCACCAGCAGTATCAGCTCATTTCTGCCTTGGGGCAGGGAAGCCTTTTCTTTGTGAGTGTCGCCTGGGCTGCCTTGGGGCAGGGCAGGCAGCATGATGATGAATTTGGAGCCCTGTCCGGGCGTGCTCTCGACCTCGATGGCGCCGCCATGGCCGCGGACGATGCCCAAGACCGTGGCCAAACCTAATCCGGTGCCTTTTCCTTGTTCTTTGGTGGTAAAGAACGGGTCAAAGATGCGCTCTATGACTTCCGGGGGAATGCCCGTGCCGGTATCGCTGACCTCCAGCCGAACATAGTCACCCGGTTTCAGGTTGGCGTGGGCGCGCAGTTCGGTTGCGGTGAGGTGGGCATTGCTGGCGCTGAAGATCAGTTCGCCGCCCCCCGGCATGGCATCCCGTGCGTTCACCCCCAGATTGAGCAGGACCTGGTGCAGCTGGGTCGCATCCCCTTTGATAGAGTGCAGATCGCCTGCCACCCAGGTCTTGATATTGATATTGCGGGGGAAGGTCTCGCTGGCCATGCGCACCATGTCCTTGATGAGGTGGCGCAGCTGGACCGGACCTTTCTCGCCTTCGATGCCCCGGGCAAAGGTCAGCACCTGTTTGACGATGTCCGCCCCCCGCTTGGCACTGCTTTCCATCGTCTCGATGATGTTCAGCGCTTCAGCCGGCAGGTCGTTGTAGCGCAGGAGTTCGGCGGACATCAGGATGGGGGCGAGCACGTTATTCAAGTCATGCGCGATGCCGCCCGCCAGCAGGCCCACACCTTCCATCCGCTGGGCCCGCAGATACTGTTTCTCCAGATTGCGCCGCTCGGTGACATCCTGTTTGATGGCGATGAAATGGGTGATCTTGCCGGTCGTCGAGCGGACCGGCGTGATGGTCATCTCTTCGTCGAACAGGGTGCCATCCTTGCGGCGGTTCCTTAGTTCGCCATGCCAGACTTCGCCCGCAGTGACAGTGGCCCAAAGATGATCATAAAACTCCTTGCCCTGTACGCCGGACTTAAGCATCCGCGGGTTATGGCCCAGGGCCTCTTCCACGGAATATCCGGTATGGCGGGTGAATGCTTCATTGGCCCAGACGATGTCTCCCGACGCGTTGGTGATGACGATGACATTGGCCGCTGCGTTCAATGCCGCACTTTGGAGCTGCATCTGGGCCTGTGATTTCAGTTGCTCGGTGATGTCATGCATCACCGCCACCGCTCCCAGCCGGCGGCCATCAGCAGCCACCACGGGAGAGGCATTCGCGATGATATGCCGGGGAAGTTTTCCTTTGGGCGTGATCGCCATCCGGGCTCCGCGTACCTTTTCCTGGCGCATGGCCCGGGCCAGCGGTACCGAATGGAAGTCCATCGGGGTCACCCCATCGGCTTCGTAAAGGTCATAACTTCCGGCCCATTGCTCCTGGCTTGCTTCCGTAGGCCCCAGCCCGTGCCATTCGCGGGCGGCCCGGTTGAATAGTCGAAGTTTGCCGGCAGCATCACAGGCCACCACGCCTGCATCCAGATTTTCGAGGATCGCAAGAGTGAACTCCTGTTCGTGCACCAGGGCATCCTCGGTCTCCCGCCGCTGGGTGAGGTCAAAGAAGGTCACCAGTAACTCCTGATCCAGTTCGATGGCGGAGATTTCTACCGTTCGCACTTGGCCATCCTTGCAGGTCACTTGGCATTCCATCGGTTCCACCGGGCCTTTCAGCTCACGGGCTTTCTGCAGCCGTTGCTGCCAGATTTCCGCCACGTCTTGTCGGTAAGCTGCATCTGGGTAAGCCTGTTCCCACCAATGCTCAAGCGTGGGGATATCGGCGGTTGAGTAGCCAAAAAGGCGGGTGGCTTGGATATTGACGTAAGTCACCACTCCTTGATGGTCGGACAGGACCAGGGGGGTGGGGGCCAGATCGAAGAGACGACGGAAGCGTTCCTCGCTTCGCCGCAGCACCTGCTCCGCCCGCTTTCGCTCGGTGATGTCCGTCCACATCGCGGACAGGTAGGTCTTGCCTTTGATCTCCAACCTCCGGGCGTTGAGCCTTACGGTACGCAATTCTCCGCATTTCTTGCGATGCACGGTCTCGATGGTCATGCCGGTGGGACTGGCCAGCATCTGAGCGATGTTGCTTTTGATCTGCTCTGGCGATTGTTCCGCTTCGATGTCTGCCACGGTAAGGCGGGCAAATTCTTGCTGGCTATAGCCGAGATTGAGACAGGCCGCTTTGTTGAATTCGACAAACCGGCCCGTTTCTGCGTCCGTCAAAGCGATCGAATCAATAGCCTGCTCGAACACGGTGGCCAGCATCTCTTCGCGCTCCCGCAAGGCTTGCTGCGCCTCTTTGGCCGCGGCTTCGCGCGCCAGGTTGTCTAGCGAGAAGGAGATATCCCCGGCGGCTTCCTCCAACAGTTCTACTTCCTCGGCCCCAAAAGCATCCAACTCCCCCGCATAAACGGTCAGCGCCCCAATCACCTTGCCTTCCTGGCGCAATGGAAGAGCGATGGACGATTTGAGGTCTGCCCGCTGCGCCGCTTCCCGCCAAGGCCCGGTGTTCGGGTCATTGAGGAAATCATTGCATACGAACGTACGATTCTCGCGCAGGGCGGTACCGCTCGGGCCCCGGCCTTCCGGGCGGTCGTCGACCGAAATCTTGATGCCGGTGGTATAGCCGGTGGTATCTCCTTGCACGGCCACGGGCCGGATCAACTTGGTCTCCGGGTCCACCAAGCCGATCCAAACCAGCTTGAACCCGCCCTTGTCCACCAGAATCTGGCAAACTCCAGCGAATAGTTGGTCGGCGGCGG
>JAURGS010000149.1 GCA_030833685.1 Rhodoferax sp.
GGCCGCAACGCCAGCCAGCTGTGCCAGCGCATCACACCATGCGCCAGCAGCGTTAATCACCACCTTGGTCTGGTATTCCTGCTGCGCCGTGCGAACGCGCCATCCCGAACCACTGGCTTGCAAAGACAGGCACTGCGCATCACAGACAAGCTGCGCCCCAAGTAGCCGTGCTGAACGCAAAAAACCCTGGTGAATCGCGTGAACATCCATGTCCATGGCGTCTGGCTCAAAAACACCACCACAGACCGAGCCTCGCCTGAGCACAGGCACCATCCGCATCACCTCATCGGGATCCAGCCAACAAACACTGGCCATCTGAGACTGCATCTCGCAGAGCATTTGCCGCAGCGCTGGCTCGTCATCCCAAGCGCCAACAAAAAGGGCACCCCGCGGGCTTAGCAGTGGTGTTGCAGAAAATCCAGGCGGGGGCTTGTTGAAAAAGTCCCATGACGCGCGAGTGAGGTTGCGCACTGTCTGGTTACCGTAAGTCTGTGAATACAGTGCAGCAGATCGGCCCGTGCTGTGGTATCCCGGCTGGGTTTCACGCTCCAGGACAACCACATGGCGATGAGGCGCCAGGTGATAAGCGGCACTGGCACCGGCCATACCGGCGCCCACGATCACAACATCAACAGACTGCATCCCATTCCCCGACAGACGCCCCAAACAGGGTGTTAGCGTGAAATTGTCGTCCAAGCCACCATACCGCGGACACGGGCCGAGCTGACCAATAAATTTCACAAGCGCAAGCTGCGATTTCAAGCCTTGGCAAGCCACCAACCGATAACATGCGATACCAAGGAGACTTTTTCATGCCCGTGATTACCAATATTGAAGACTTACGCGTTCTCGCGCAAAAACGTGTGCCCCGCATGTTTTATGACTACGCTGATTCGGGCAGTTGGACGGAGAGCACTTACAAAGCGAACGAAAGTGATTTCCAAAAAATCAAATTGCGCCAGCGGGTGGCTGTGAACATGGAAAACCGCAGCACGGCCACGCAGATGGTTGGTATCGATGTAAAGATGCCTGTCGCGATTGCGCCGGTGGGGCTGACCGGTATGCAACATGCCGATGGTGAAATTCTGGCCGCCCGTGCGGCAGAGAAGTTTGGCGTTCCCTTTATTTTGTCCACCATGAGCATTTGCTCCATCGAGGACGTAGCGCAGCATACGCACGCGCCGTTTTGGTTTCAGCTGTACATGATGCGAGATCGCGAGGCGATGGTGCGCATGATCGACCGCGCCAAAGCCGCCAAATGCAGCGCGTTGGTACTCACGCTAGACCTCCAGGTCATCGGGCAGCGGCACAAAGACCTGAAAAACGGGTTAACTGCGCCACCTCGCCCCACCCTGGCCAATATCATCAATTTGGCGACCAAGCCGCGCTGGTGTTTAGGCATGCTAGGAACGCGGCGCCATACTTTTCGTAACTTGGTCGGTCACGTCAAGGGCGTTAGCGACATGCGAAGTCTGGCTGCCTGGACCAATGAACAATTCGACCCACGTTTGTCATGGGACGATGTTCGCTGGGTCAAACAGCAATGGGGTGGAAAGCTGATTCTCAAAGGCATCATGGATGTGCAGGACGCCAAACTGGCGGTCAACGCTGGCGCTGACGCGATCGTCGTCAGCAACCATGGCGGGCGACAACTCGATGGCGCGCCCAGCAGCATCGCAGCCCTGCCGGCCATCGTCGAAGCCGTGGGCCACCATACCGAGGTCTGGATGGATGGCGGCATTCGTTCAGGCCAGGACGTGCTTAAAGCGTGGGCGCTGGGGGCCAAGGGAACCATGATTGGCCGAGCCATGGTTTACGGCCTGGGCGCCATGGGTGAGCAAGGGGTGACCAAAGCCTTGCAAATCATTCACAAAGAGCTCGATATCACCATGGCCTTTTGCGGCCACACGCAATTGAGTCAGGTGAACCGAAACATCCTGATCGATTGAAACTCACCCAGGCTGCTGGCAACCCAGCGAGCCAGGTCTCTGAGGGTCTTAACGCAGATTACCGGTGTGACCCAGGGAGTAGCGACCCGGCTGCGGCCACAGGGTAAGGCCGTGGGGTTCCATGCCCACCCGAATCTTGTCGACCTTGCCATCTTCGGTGTTGAAGCGGTAGACCATGTCGTCGTAACGTCCCGACAACCAGAGCCACTTGCCGTCGTTGCTGACATTGCCCATATCAGGACTGCCCCCACCCGGGACAGGCCACTGCGCCAGCACCTTGCCGGTCGCAAAATCCAACACGGTCACGCTACCGGGTCCTTTGGGCTTTCCGTGAATCTTGTGTGACCCACGGTTGGTGACGAAAAGGCGTTTGCCGTCACGGCTGGGGTACAAACCATGCGAGGCCACGCCAGCCTGAATAAAGCCTGTTTTGGTGAAGCTCGCGCCGTCAATCACGTGCACACCATCGGCCATCATGTCTGCGACGTAAAAGGTTTTGCCATCAGGCGAAATCCGGATGTCTTGCGGCATGCCTTTCGTCACGGTGCAGATTTCGGTCTCAGCGGGACTGCCGGGCGGTGTGCTGTCTTTGAACCGTGTGGCGGGCATGCTCAGTTTCAGGTAGCCCATCACCTTGCGGTTGACCATGTCGATCTTGACAAGCGCGCCTGCAAACTCACAGGTGAAGATCGCAAATCGGCCATCAATGGAAAAGTCACCATGGTTGATACCGGCGCACTGTGGCGCCGATATCTCGTACTGCAATGCCATGGTCACGGGGTCACGAAAGTCCAGACGCTTTCTGGCCTCTGCAACCACAATGGCAGACTTGCCGTCTGGCGTGAAATACAGGTTGTACGGATCGTCCACCTTGAGCGCTTGGCCGGGCTTGCCGGTGCGCGGGTCAATCGGCGTCAAGCTGCCGTCGTGGCCACGCTCGTCGTTATTGGCCACCCACAAGGTGCGCAAATCCCAGGATGGCACCACATGCTGTGGCGCGCGACCGACCTTAAAGGTGTCCACGACTTTTAGCGTCTGGGTGTCGATTACCGACACGGAATGGCCACGAAGATTGGGCACATACGCCCGCTGCAGGTCGTCCTTGACCCCTGGCGCAAAGTTGTCTGCCCTCACCTCACTGTATAGGTTGTCAGGATGAGGAACAGCCGGCATTCCCGCAATCGTTTGCACGGTTTGCGCCTCTGGCGCCGCTGCAACAGCCGACCAAAGACCGGGCAAGCCCAGAAAGCCCGCGATGCCCAGTAGAGTCCCAGCCGCACCGAGGGTGAGAAGATTTCTTGCCTTCATGGTTTGCCAATCCAAGTTTGAACAGCTAAAACTGAATTATCGACAATCAAACGAATGCCTATTTCTCCCAGGGGCACTGTTGCCTGCCTTGGATCACCGTCCACCCCTTGGGCCTTGCCGCCTTGCGCAGCCAGCGCCAAGCGACTGGTGTTCACCAAGGCCGGGTCAATCGCCATCGCCAGGGCTGTGTCTGCCAGACCGGCATGCACACCGATTTCACCGTCACTGAAACCTTTATCCCGTAGCTTCTGGTTAAACGGACCTTGCGCGCTGTCATAAAAAGTCCTCAAAGCCAGCGCCCGCGCATCGCCCTGCTTGCGCCATGACTGGTTCAAACGCGCAGCAACCCTTTCCATACTTTTTTGATAGCCCCCGTGGTCGCCCAGAAAAACAATGTGGCGAAAGCCGTGCTGTTTGAAGCTCTCTGCGCTTGCACTTAAGACAGATTCGAACGTTGCTTCTGGTATGGAAATCGTGCCCGTAAAGCGCATATGTCCGCTGGGTGGTGAAATTGATCCTTCGGGAACATAGGCCAGCACGGGCGCCACAACGGCTCGGCCCAGTGCTTGCGCAATTTGTGATGCGAGCGCCATCACGCGGATATTGTGTTTACCGAGCGCCATGTGGGGGCCGTTCTGCTCGGTGCCGCCGATGGGCACCAGTACGGTATCTACCCCAGACGCTTGGGCTGCCCGAAGATCGGTCCATGTCATCTGTTCGATGAGTACCCTGGAGCCCAGAGCGCCAGCCTTTGCACTGGCGGCGCTCGCACTCCCAGACCAAGACATGGCGACCCATGCCAGTAAACAAGCCAAACGCACCAACCGAGAGCCTGCGGCAGGGCCGTGCCTGAACGCCAATTGACTCCAGTGGCGCAGCTGCCCCACAAAATCTTCCCTACAGACCAGGGCGCGTGGAAGGTGCCCTGTGAGCAGATCAGGGTACGGAAGGGACTTCATGGCTTGCGTGGGTTATCGGTGCCAGGGTCGTGGCTGGGCTGCTGCGCAGCGTTTAGAGGGCTTGTCATACATTCTGCTCGCAGCGGATTCTAGAAGCCAGGCGGCCAACTCGCTACCACTTATTGAGCGCAAAACCGTTGAAAGGATAGAGACCTGAGGTGCTACCGCGACCGGACGCAGAGGAAACCAGGAAGGCATACAAGCACCACACTTGCTAGACTCCCGGCCATGTCCGAAAAGCTGCAAGCGCACACCCCCATGATGGCCCAGTATCTCGGGCTGAAAGCAGATTTTCCGGATACTCTGCTTTTTTACCGGATGGGTGATTTTTATGAGCTTTTTTACGGCGATGCCGAAAAAGCTGCATCGTTATTGAACATCACGCTCACCCAGCGCGGGCAGTCAGCCGGGGCGCCTGTCGTGATGGCGGGGGTGCCTTTTCATTCGGTCGAAACCTACCTGGCCCGCCTGATCAAACTCGGTGAGTCGGTCGCTATTTGTGAACAAGTAGGCGATGTCGCGAGTAGCAAAGGTCCAGTCGAGCGCAAGGTGGTACGGGTGGTCACCCCAGGCACACTCACCGACCTGGAGCTGCTTTCTGAGAAATCCGATGCCATCCTGATGGCAATCCACCAGGGTGATCGCAACCGATGCGGCATCGCCTGGATGAGCCTGACCCAAAGCGACATCAAGCTGACGGAGTGCGCGCCAGACGATTTGCGCGACTGGATCAGCCGCGT
The DNA here is from genome assembly GCA_030833685.1 of Rhodoferax sp. Taxonomy (GTDB): domain Bacteria; phylum Pseudomonadota; class Gammaproteobacteria; order Burkholderiales; family Burkholderiaceae_C; genus Rhodoferax. Next base: position 4,957 of record JAURGS010000149.1, read on the forward strand.
CGCGCCTGGCGAGTTGATTGTCAGCGCCGGCGTGACCCCTCGTTTTGAAGCCGATATCCGTAGCGCTGCCGAGCCTGATGGGCTGGCCCTAACCGTACGTCCCGACTGGCAATTTGATTGCGGACTCGGGCTGCGAACCTTGACCGAGCACCTGCAAGTCTCCAGCCTGGATGCCTGGCAGGCGCAAGGTCTGGCGCAGGCGCACGCGGCCGCTGGTGCCCTCTTGCACTACGCCGAGCACACCCAAGGACAGGCCTTGCGCCATGTGCGGGGATTGACGGTGCAGCGCACCGACGAATTGATTGAACTGCCGGCCAGTACCCGGCGTAACTTGGAGTTGACCCTCACTTTGCGTGGCGATGACAAGCCAACGCTTTTTTCCTTGATCGACACCTGCATGACCGGCATGGGCAGTCGCCAGCTTAAGGCTTGGCTGTTGGCGCCACTGCGGGAGCGGACAGTGGCCACCCAGCGCCAGCAGTGCATTGCAGAACTAAGCGCAGACCCGAGTAAGCTCGGTGCGGCGCAACCGTACTCAGCTCTGCGCCAGACGCTAAAAGGCTGCTCCGATGTAGAGCGCATCGCCGCGCGCATCGGCTTGCGCCAGGCTCGACCCAGAGAACTACTGGGCTTGGTGCAAACACTGGCCAGAGCCGAAGGCTTGGCGCAAAACGTGCCGCCAACCCACCCCTTTCTTCAAAACCTGGCCAAAGCGCTGCAGCCGCCTGCTGGATGCGCGTCCTTGCTGCGATCCGCTATTCATCCTGAATGCGCAGCGCTGGTTCGCGACGGCGGAGTCATTGCCGATGGTTTTGATGCTGAGTTGGACGAACTGCGCGCCATCCAAAGCAATTGCGATGGGTTTTTATTGGATTTGGAGACACGCGAGCGCAGCCGCACCGGCATTGCCAATCTGCGTGTGCAATTCAACAAAGTCCACGGCTTTTATATCGAAGTTACCCAAGGCCAAATTGACAAGGTGCCAATTGACTACAAGCGCCGTCAAACCCTGAAAAATGCTGAACGATTCATCACCCCTGAGCTCAAAGCCTTTGAAGACAAGGCCTTGTCGGCGCAGGAGCGTGGCCTGGCCAGGGAAAAGTGGCTTTACGAGCAATTGCTCGTTGAGCTGCAGATTCATGTCCCTGCGCTGTCTGCGATGGCGCAGTCCCTGGCGACCCTGGACGCTTTGTGTGCCTTAACCGAGCGCAGTCTGACGCTGAATTGGATCGCACCCACCTTTGTCAAAGAGCCCTGCATCGATA
>JAURGS010000014.1 GCA_030833685.1 Rhodoferax sp.
ACCTGAAATTTAAACGGAACTTTAGAAAGTGGCAGTTAGCTCAATCTATTTAATACAAACCAGCTTGTGCAGAGAGGCGCCCACTGTCCCTGGCTCGACTCCTGCCCAAGGTGCTGGTTTTTTATCGCTGAGTAATATGTCTCCGTTGGCCATTGGGCGCGAGTAATCGGTGAACGATAGTGTTCTCACTCGGTTTTTCAGGCAGTCAAACTCTTTCCAGGACATTCTTGACCAAACGCCTTCAGCATTTCGTTGATTGAGACTGCGAATCTCCCACATTCTTATCAGGCTGTTGTCCTGGCGTACTGTGGTCGGGTCGATGAAGTACTCTGCCACATCATTTTCACCCACCTTCACCCATTGCGACCACGCACATATCGGGCTTGCAATTAGAAAAACCAGAAGCAGGGATTTGATGCGATGCATGGGTTTTCAGTTCTTTTCTGTGATTTTTGCGCAACTTGTCGTGTCATCTTGAGTGACCTGAAGCCAGATGATGATACATAAATCTCTTGATCATCAGATAAATGAACCGACACTTTCGCAGCTAGTGATCCGACTGTAAATAAAAAAGACTTAGGTAATTTCTTACCTAAGTCTTTCAATGTTTGGCTCCCCGACCTGGGCTCGAACCAGGGACCTACGGATTAACAGTCTTAGAAAATCAATATTTGCCATTGTTGATTCATGTGGATAGAATATATATAAATCAATGGTTTATGTACATTTTTAGTCCGTAGGTGTTGATTGAAATTCGCCAAAATAGTGCATTTTTGGCTACGCAGTGGCTACGCAGACTAGGGGTTCCGATGGCAAGGCCAAAGAAAGTCGCGGCGATGGATCTGAGCCAGCCGCATGAGTTGACTGCTGGTTTGATAGAGCGCCTGTCCTGCCGCAATGACAAGAAAGCGCAGGTATTTTTACGTGACGCTAAAGCCCCCGGCTTGCGGGTTCGCGCATCCAATACGGGCGCTAAGTCATTTGTTTTCGAGGCTAAGTTAAACCGGCAAACTATCCGGCGCACCATTGGTGATGTTCGTACCTGGAGCATTGAGGCTGCGCGGGTAGAGGCTCGCCGCTTGGCTACCATGCTTGATACCGGTACTGACCCACGAGAAGTGGAGCGTCAGCAGGCAGCGGACAAAGCTGCCCAAAGAGCAAAGGCTGACGCGTTTGCCATTACTGCGGGCGAGGTGTGGGCTGCATACATGGAAGCCCGCAAACCATTCTGGAGCGACCGCCATTACCTTGACCATGCAGCCAAGGTGCAGGCTGGAGGGAAATCGACAAATCGAGGAACCCGTGGCCGTGGAGTGACCATTGCCGGACCGCTCCATTCACTGATGAGCAAGCGATTGGCAGACTTGGACACGGCAACCATAGAGGAATGGGCAGCAAAGGAAGCCAAGACCCGCCCCACGGCTGCGCGTCTAGCGTGGAGGTTGCTGAAAGCTTTTCTAACGTGGTGTGGTGAACAGCCCGAATATGCTCCCATCATGGCCTCGACCAATCCAGCCAAGACCAAGAAAACCAGAGAGGTTCTGGGAAAGGCTGGCGTAAAAAAAGACGCCCTATTGCGTGAGCAGTTGCAAGCATGGTTTGCTGCCGTTCGAGGAATCAGCAACTCAACGATTGCCGCTTACCTGCAAATCGTCTTGCTCACCGGCGCACGCCCAGGTGAAGTGTTGGCGCTACGTTGGGAGGATGTGGACAGAAAGTGGAATAGCCTGACTATGCGCGACAAGGTTGAAGGCGACCGAATGATTCCCCTGACCCCTTATGTTGCCGAACTGGTGGCATCGCTACCTAAGCGGGTGAAGGTTGACAAAATTACTGTCGAGAAAAAAGCAAACCCGTGGGTGTTTTCTAGCGATACAGCAGAGGCAGGGGCTTTGACTATCCCGCGCAGCCAACACGTCAGCGCCTGTAAGGTGGCTGGCATCGAGGGGCTGACCCTGCACGGACTGCGCCGGTCATTTAAGAGCCTGACCGAATGGCTGGAAATCCCTGCTGGTGTGACGGCGCAAATCATGGGCCATAAGCCAAGTGCTACCGCGGAAAAGCACTACACGGTCCGTCCGCTTGACCTGCTGCGCCTGCACCACGAGCGCATCGAGGCGTGGATATTGGAGCAAGCGGGAGTGCCGTATGTTCAAAAAGATGAACCTGGAAAGCTAACGCTTATAGCTTGATACGAATTAGCCCCGGCTAGGCCCGCGTACCGAAAAGTGGGACACCTTCACCCGCCTGCCGAAGTTACTCTTGAAGGTTGTATTCAGATGAGGTGTCTAGGGTGACAACAATGCTGGTACTTGAGCACGATGGCTTGGATATGGCCAGAACACTCGCATGGATGATTTTCCCCAAGAGCGAAATTCATCGAAAGCAACATCTTGCACGAACAATCGCTTGGGTAGCATGTGAAGACACGAATAGCAATGGTGAAATTGTTTTATCAGCAGCCGCCATGAAAGAAATATTGGTTGGGCCAGGCAAGGTAGAGATGGAAGAAATGGCAGCGGAAGCCGCGAAGCGCGGAACTGTGGCTGGTGATTTACTCGCATTGATATACAAAATGGACGCAGGTGGACATTCGGAGCCCAGCTTCGGAAAAGCCATCGAGCAATACAAGAGCTTTGCCTTGGGCTTAAAGTATGGCGACGGTGAATCATTGAAATATTCAGAGGAAACACTTCGGACTTACTTCAAGGACTACGCTAGTGTGTCGCATCTGTGGGCGGCATTTAGATTCAATCAAGGGCCGTACTTCTTTGCTAAAGATCCAAGAGACGTGTTCAGGACCGATAAAGCCTTTGTTGATTTTCTTGGAGTTGCAAAGTCGATTGCGCAATTCGCATCAACCTTCATCCCCAAACGTACGAAGCCTCCAAAGCCCATAGTTTCGCTTGAAGTATTTCTTCAGATTCCAGAAGAAATACCAGCAATGAATCTTGTTTTGAAGTGATTTTGCGACTGGCCTAATCTACTCTAGACCAGTTTTAAGCAAAGCAAATATGAACAAAATCGGCAACCATGTTCAACAAACCGAGAGGTTATCAACATGGCTGCAAAGACCATTCAACCCGTGGCGCTGGAGCAAGAAACCCGCGCCGCACTGCCGACACCAGAGGCAGCGCACCATCTGAACCGAGCACAGCAGACATTGCGACTTTGGGCCTGCTATGAGGACGGGCCAATCAGACCCTTGCGAATCAATGGCAGGCTTGCTTGGCCGACGAGCGAACTACGCCGCTTGTTGGGGGTGGCACTATGAAAAACGCCCGACTTCTCCAAAAAAAACCAGAATCGAGCGCCCTAGAAACAATCACCCCCACCAAAACTGCTCAATCTTTAAGCACTGACAAACCTCGGCACCAAGCTGATAAGCATGTCGAAACGCCTCATTCGACAAAAGAAGCGCAAGAGCCAATAGGGCTTGATGGCAAGTACAGCAACAAAAGTGACTTTCTGGCTAATGCCATATCAATGGACTTGAGGATTACTCCTGAGGAGGGGCGAAATATTGAAACAGCATACCGCCGTGGTTACCACCAAGGCGCGTACAAAGCGTTAGACCAGATATTTTCCGGCTACTCGCATCCAGAACTCAGCAATTGGCTAAACAGAGTCTACGAGTGGAGGTTCAAGCTAATAGACACTCCTGAGTGCTTCTTGATGACGCCACCACCGGAGCCATGCCCACGGACAAAAAGTGGGGTGACAAAGTGAAAGCGCATCAATTGATCTGGACAGAAATGACTGATAAATATGGCACCACGATGACTGCCATCCATGGCACATGGCCTGAAATGGTTGACCGTCTGCGCAACGTTGGTGCTTTTCCAAGTAAGGACAAATGCCCATGGATTAAGGGGGCTTCATTTGGTGACATCCGTACTCCCATTCGTATAGAGAATGGGAAGAAGAAAGGCGGAAGCCTTCGCCACGATGGCAATGTACTTGCCGTCTATGCAATCGAAGGAGATTACGACGGCGAAGAGATGACCATGGATGAGGCTGTAGCAAAGCTGGAGCACTACGGCATACGAGCAGCGCTCTATCCAAGCCCCAGCAGCAGGCCAAATAAACCCCGTTGGCGCGTTATCGCACCTCTGTCTAGGGCGCATTCGCCCCATGAGCGTGCGAGGCTTGTGGCCCGTTTAAACGGCGCGCTAGGTGGGGTCCTGGCAAATGAGTCGTTCACTCTTTCGCAAGGTTACTTCTTTGGGGCTACACCCACAAACGGCTATGACGTCTTAAAAACTTTTGATGACCCGGAAGAGGGTAGCTGCATTGATGAGTTGAGCGAATTAGACAAGATTGCCATTGGCAAGACGGCTGGGGGATTAGCCTTCACAAATCGACCAAATGCATCTGGTGAACGAGCGCCTATTGGGGCTGAGATGTTCAGGCTCGCAGTCGAACAAAAAGGACGCCTGCTGGTAACTGGGGATGGGCGTAGGGAAATGCTCAAAACCTACATTGCCAGCCGTTCAGCGCGCCGTATGCCTGCTGATGACATTCGGTTGCTGGTTAGCGTCATAGCAGCAATGTTCTTTGACCCAGCTGACCCACTGGATACTAAAAACATTGATGACATAGTCAGGCATTTTCAACTGAAGGATTTGAATCCACATGTTGGTTCGTCTGGTCTCCTTGGGAATGCAGGCACGGTTGTTGATGCAGATACGGGCGAAATCATCCCGCCAGCGCCCATGTTCAAGCCCGTTAGCGTGCTGGACGTGCTTTCCAGCCCAGCGCAGCCCCCGCAGTTTGTCTGGGATGGCTACTTGCCTCGCGGTGTGGTGACGCTAATGGGTGCACATGGCGGCACTGGTAAAAGCACTATTGCCCTTATGTTGGCTGTCTGCACGGCTCTGGGTCGCCCCCTGTTTGGTGTGGCAACCAAATCATGCAACGTCCTGTTTGCAAGCCTGGAAGATGGGATGGGCATCGTGCGGCATCGGCTTGCCAGCATCTGCACTAGCCTGCTCATCAACCCGGCTGAGTTGGAAGGCAAGCTGCATATCGTTGATGGGACAGAAAATCCAGAATTGTTTAGTGCAGACCATCGCGGGGCTGGGAACACTACACAAAGCTATGCGGAGTTGAGCGAGTTAGCACTTTCAGTAAGTGCGGGGCTGGTTATTGTGGACAACGCATCGGACGCCTACGGTGGCGATGAAATCCAACGACGACAAGTTCGTGCATTTTTGCGTTCCTTGGTGCTGCTGGCAAACTCCGCGGACTGCGCTGTCTTGCTGCTGGCCCACGTCGATAAAAACACCAGCAAGGCTCGCAGGGCTGAAGGCGGCGAAGGCTACTCAGGGTCAACAGCATGGCACAACAGCGCACGTAGCCGACTTTTTATGACTCGCAATGATTCTGGTGGACTGACTCTAGAACACCAGAAGAGCAACCTGGGTCTTTGCCGTGAAACCTTAGCCCTGGAGTGGCCCGATGCAGGATTGCCCCAACTCCTGGCAATCAATCAGGTCGATAACCCACTAAACCCATTTTTGCAGCGGCTGCAAGGGCGTGCAGAGGACGAACGTGCAATTAGCGTTCTAAGAATGATTGCCGAATTTGAGTCTCGCCAGCAGTATTGCAGCCCGGTAGCTACTGCCCGCAATAACGTGTATGCAACGCTAAAAAGTGAACCCGTATTTCAAAAGCTGAAGCTAAATGCAGATGCGTGCAAACGCATTGTCACCCAGTGCCAGCGCGCCAAGTGGATTGAGTCCGTGGAGTACCGCACCCATGACCGTAAGACCAGACTTCGCTGGACTCTTACAAGTGTGGGGCGAGCAATTGCCGGGCTACCTGCGCTTTCTGCGCCTTGCGCGCCGTGCGCTGTAGAAAGCGCAGAGAGCGCAGAGGGCGCGGGGGGCGCGCCTTGCGCGCCTTCCTGCGCGGGGGGTGTGGGGGGAGAGCGCGCACGCTTGGCACCAGAGGAAGACGCACTAACTGATTCCAAGGTTACGCCGACAGCATGACCATAAAGACCAATACAGACGTTTCTCAGGACAAAAAAGGAGCGCGGCAATGGCACCAATAAACGAGTTATCCCTTGATGAGCGGTTTCTGACAGAGACTCAGAAAGAGCGAATCAAGACCCAGCCCACAAGCCCAGATGAGTTTGCGAAACTTGCAGCACAAGTCACTGCTACTGCCTTCACCTCCCCAGAGGTCACTTCTGCATCTGTGATTCAGGACTTGCAGCAGCAGGCCGACATCAATGCCCTGGTGGATGTACTGCGTCACCAGACCGCCAAGGTGCGAGGTGGGGACATGGAGCGCCCTAAGGCAATTCTGATGGCGCAGGCTCATGCCCTAGACAGCCTTTTCCTGACCCTGACAAAGCGGGCAATGAGCAATGCCCGGGATGGCAAATACCTGGATGCAGCAGACCGATATTTAAGGCTGGCTCTCAAGGCTCAGGGGCAGGCAGTCCGCACCCTGGAGGTGCTCAATGAGTTGGTCAACCCGCGCCCCGTGGCTTATTTCAAGCAAGCCAACATAGCCCAAAACCAGCAAATAAATCATCCCCCCGCGGGGGAGGGTCAAAAAACTGAAATTCAAACTATCAACGAGGCCAGCCATGAGTTACATCAGAACACCAGCACACCGCGCATTAAGAGCGGTATTGATTCACCAGTGGCAACCTTGGCAGTACTCAACCGGGCCAAAGTCGGAGCAGGGTAAGAAAAAGGTTAGCCGAAATGCCGACAAAGGAATGGCCCTGTTTCGCCTGCAACTGAAGATAGTCCAGCAGACGCTCAGGGAGCAGGACAAGCAGCTTGGGGACTTGATGGCTTGATCCTGCCCGCTAACCATTGCCCCATCAAGCAAGTCTCTGAACGGAGTCACTGGAAGACAAGAGTTGCTGCGCCTTGACCAGAACCAAATTGCCGCCCTTCCATCTAGCCGCTAAACTGCGACAAATAGGAGGTGTTTACGCGGCATTTTACATTCAAGCCAGTGTTCACGTTGAATATTGAGCCACTGTTTTAGGGAAGTTTTGTTTAGTTGTTTGTGGATAAGTCTAGTTGCTCGGTGGACTGGGCTTCTCCTTTCTGGGCTTTGGCCTGCTGAGGTTTGACGGGTGCGTCTTCTCAATGGGTTATGGAGTCAGCTTTGGTGGCCAAGCCCGTTCATATCGGCGCCGATCAGCCCGGTCGACGACAGTTTTCCGTGTAGCCCATGGTGGATGCTTACCAGATACTCCTCGATCACCGTCTTCACCAGCGCACAGGCTGAAGGAACCGCGGCTGCAACGGGCGGGTTCAGTCCGATGCCAATGTCATCTGCCTCGACTGGCTCACACCCAATGATGCGAATCAGCGGGGGCAATCGACCGATCGATCGTGAAAAGGCAAGCGCCCGCATCGGAGTGGCGTAATGCGTGTCAGCAAAATAGTCGCATCTTTCCTGAAGCGACAGCCCGGTCATGTCAGGCACCTGCGGCTCAAGCAGGTAAAGATCCCCCGGGCGCCCGCCGCGCTGATACGCGTCCACAATGATCAGCAAGTTGCAGGGCTCTTCGAGCGCCTGAATAAGGGTCATGCCTCCGATGCCGATATCGAGAACCGTGACCTCGGGTGGCAGCATCGGATGGTCAAGCATCTTTTGTGCAACCGCGACCCCGAACCCGTCGTCTTGATGCAGCACATTCCCAACCCCTGCGACCACGACCCTCTGGGACATATGCACACCTTATAAGATTGGCACGGAAGGGCGGAAAGGCACGCCGATGCCCAACAAGAGTCTCGCATCGCCGTCAGTAACCCGCACGTTGAGCGGTTCCAGCGCGCCGTCGCCAGCAAGTCGCTTGCCAGTGCGCACATCGTAGTAACAGCCCGGGTGATGAGGGCAGATCAATGTGTAGTGCTTCAAGCGCGCGCCTTGCAAGAACTGCCCGTCCTGGGCGCACCCGCCCTCGAGCGCGAACAATTGGCCCTCCACTCGGGCTATGGTAAGCATGCGGTTGTCAACCGCAAGAGAATGAACCGAGCCTTCTAGCACGTCCTCGGATCTAGCGCCGATTGGCAACCAATGCGGCACGACTGGTGATTCAAGTGATGGGGGGGCAACCTGCTGCATCTCGTCTTTGCGATAAAGGCGGATTGGAGACTCCGAAACCGGCCTTGCTGGGGGCAGAAGGTCATACAACTCTAACAGGGTGTGGATTGCTGGGTCGGTGGCTACCTGCTCCAGCACGCCCTCCTTGAACAGACGAACTAGCCGATGCAAGGATTCACGGTGAACCTTGTCGAGGCAGTCGAGCAGTCCAAGAACATCGTCTTTGCGTTGCGCATCTGCCCACGCCTCGATGCGGTCAAGGCGCTCGCGTGTTTCATCGAGCAGCTCATCCCACTCCTCGTTGGAGCGATAGCCGGTCAGCGGCTGAGGAGCGTCTTCTCTCAATTCGCTCACCCGTGAGAGCAGCGAGAATGGTCGTCACCATCGCAACAGCCTTCATGGCATTCGCCATGACCCGACTGCTGCAGTTCGGTGAACCCGTCAGCGAACAAACGCGCCGCCAACTTTAGCCCTGCGTCGGTCAGAAGGACTTCATCGCCTCCCGCTTCTGCGAGATAGCCCTGCTCCACCAGGCCGCGCAGGGTCAATTCGATCTCGGGCTCGGGGCACGGCAGGAAAGGCTTGAGCTTGGCAGGCGAATAGCGATCACCGAATCCTTCGCCGCGGAACCAATAACAGATCTCAAGTACTTCCTCCCTACGGGCCAGCGCCAGCGCGGGCGAGGCAGAGTCGGTGAGTGTTTGCATGATCAATGGGTGACGAAAGACGGGGTCATGACGTTCCAGTGTTCTAGCGGCATCATCGTTGCGAGCGAGCGAGGCTCCCACGGCAGAGCAGCCCGCGCCCCCTGGGCAACCACCCGGCGCGTGGCAGATTCGATTGCATCGATACAGGCAAGGAGATCAAATCCAATCGCTGCGCTCCAATCAATCGGCACGCCTTCGCCACCCATCTCGCCGATGATCATGGCCATATCGCCAAACAAGGTTTGTGGCGCTTCGAGTTCGATTGTGAGCACCTCTGCCGGCCACACGTTGAAGTGTTCTCCGATCACGAGCAGATTGTCCAGACTCACGATGCCGGTGACCGCCTCATAGATGCGATCCTGCAAGGCCAGTGCATCCATGCGCTCATGCTGCCAGATGCCGAAGCGCAGGGTCCCCGCAGGCATGCCTCGCTCAACGCAGGAGACCAACACCGCCCGCTCGAACTGGGCTCGCTGTGGCTCGAGGCCCTGAACGATGTGCACCGCCCCCCAGTTCATGGCTTCAACCTGAACGATACGGTCGTCCCAGGGGCCTGCGCGCAAACGCCGTGCGAGCTGGGGCCCCAGCGGAAAATCCTCCACGACCGGCGACTCGCCCACCAGACCCACCAGCACCGAATTGCTCACGCTGCACGGCCCTCAGTCGACTCAGACTCCGCACGCACAAGTCGTGACCTCGCGCGTGATGACTCGGTCAGACCCCTCCACCATTACATGTGTGGTACAGGGCATACAGGGGTCGAAGCTGCGCAGCGCGCGAAGGATGTCGATACCGCGGAAATCGTCGGCATGCTTGAACGAACTCTCGATGAGCGGCGTGTTGAGAACAGCCTGCTCGTAGGGGCCAGGGGTGCCCCACGGCGTCTGCGGGCACGCGTTGACGGTGGAGGGGGTGACGATCTGGTAATTGGCCAGCACACCGTTCTCGATCACACAGTGATGTGACAGGAACCCGCGCCCGGCACCCCAGAATCCCACACCGATGTGGCGTCCGGTCTTGGGTACCTCAAACGGCGTCGCCACGCGCGTCTCGCCCTTTTTCAGCAGCGCTTGCGCCCGGGTCCACATCTCGAGCGTGACCATCAGGTTAAACGCCACGGCATAGGCGCGAGCCCGGTTGCGCTCGAACGCGTTCCAGACCTGAGGCACTTTCCACTCAAGGGTCATCTCGGGAAGTTTCTCGCCCTTGGCCACCTGCAAAACAAGGCTGTGGCCGGTTGAGTGGATGTAGGGCGAGGCAGGCAGCTTCTGCGCAAGCGCCGAGAGGTACATTCGCGAGTAGGCGCCCGCCTCGAACACGCGTCGATCCCACGTTGGTGTGGTGGACCAGGAGTAGCGCTCTTTCCAGCTCTGGGCGCCCGGGCGCGGGATGGTGGTCTTATTCCACGGATGATTCGGTGAGAGCGGTGCTCCTAGCGGATCGGTCTTAAAGGGGTAGTCTTCCCACTGCTCATAGTACGAGTGCTCGATGAACTCCTCGAGGCCGACATTGATGTCCTGCAGCCGAGTGGTGACGAGCTTTCCATCGACCACGGCACCGGGAGTCGACCAGCGCTTCTCCCCCCAGGTATTGCAATTCGCGTAGGTCGCGTCGTAGTAGTCCTCGTGATCCCATTGGCCCAAATCGACCATGGTCGGCGAGAGCCGGCCGACGTCGTAGTAGCGGGGATCAGCCTCATAGAAGAAATCGTAGACATCGTCCCAGATGGCAACGCAGCGCTTGGCGTAGTCAAAAAACTGGCGCAACTTCACGTAAAACTCTGTGAACGTCGATGTCGACACCGTAGTCGTGACGCCCCCCGGAATGATCGTTTCGGGGTGCGGATATTTGCCGCCCAGCATCACGTAGGCCTCGCGAGCCACGCGAGTCATCTGCAAAGCCTCAAGATAGAGTTTGCCGGTCAGCGGGTTGAGGTCCGTCATGATCTCGGCAACGGTCGCGTATCCGTGGACCGCACGAGAACGAGTGGGGGCGTGCTGCGCCTTGGCCCAGATCTCGGGGTTGGTGTCTCGCACCAGCATCTCGGAGAAGTCGGGGCCCGCGAGCACGAACAGATGCAGCGGGTTGTCGTAAAGGTATTCACATGACAGCATCATGTTGCGTACCAGAATTCCCATTGGTGGCGGACGCACGCCGAGGGCCATCTCCACTGACAGCGCCGAAGCGGTGGCATGCACCCCGCCGCACACGCCGCACGCTCGCGAGCTGATGAACGCAGCGTCACGCGGGTCGCGACCGCGCAAGATCACTTCATAGCCGCGAAACAGCGTTGCCATCGCATTGGTGGCAACTACCGAGCGCCGTTCCAGGTCAACCGTACTATGAAAGGCAAGGGCGCCGGCCACACGTGTGACGGGATCAAAGTCAACGTCTCGCAATTGCCCGTTCTTCACCGCAATCTCGCGAAGCTTCTCCTCCCGCTCCTGGGGTGTGCGCACAGCGTACTGGTAGGGGTTTTTCACACCCGATTTCAGGTGAGCGTTGCCGGCTTGGTCAAATTCGATGGGCAGATTTTCAAAGCACACGTTGTAGTCCTCGTCGAAAAAAAGATTGATGATCTTCAGCCGTGCGGGCGGGCGAGGGCGTCGCCTACGGCACCGAGGCCTTGCCGAACAGCTTGCATCCGGGCGTGCAACTCCTCTAGGCCACCGTTGAGGTCGCTGACCTTCGAATTCAGCGGCGCGGTATTGTTCCGTACCGCAACAAGACCACTAGCGAGTGCTTCCAAGGCGTCTCCTGTGCGCTTCAGGTCGATCGCAATCGAGACGAGGTGCCACGCGGCTGTTACTACGATGACCGCAAGCAGCACAAGTGTCAGGATGGTCAATGTCTGCATGGCGTCCTCACGATTTTGTCGATACAGCGGCATGGATCTGCTCGCCCGTCTGTGCGAGCGCTTCACTTGCGGCGAGCAAGGTACCGGCAGTTGCAAGGGTGTTATTCAGGGCGACAATGTGTCCCGTGTGGCCCGCGATGGAGCTTCCCGCAGCCAGCATCTCTTCGGCATATATGCGGGTGTTACGAGCTGCCCGGGAAGCCCTGCGCAGCAGGTGAACCGCAAGCGGCGTGATGACAAGCCCAACGACCGCAAGCGTTGCGCCCCACACCCAGGCGATGGAATTCAAGTCAGAGTTCATGCGTGCCTCCTCACGAACCGCGCAGTGCCGCAGCTGTCGCGGCGAGTTCCTGGTGCACCGCACCCAGCCCCCCAGCGACTGCGCCGAGCCCGCTGTTGATTCGCATCACCTGGGGCTCCAGATGTGAGCACTCCTTGTCGATCGCGCGCAAGCCAAACCTAAGCTTGGCCAAGTAACTGGTTGGTCGCCCGCCAATTGAGTCGAGCGCGTTGCAGATATGGACCAGGCCAATCGCCAGCACGGCGAGAAACACGAGGGCCGCGATACAAGACCAGACAGTAAGATAGATCATTCCACACCCCTCAGAACGCGCGTTGCTCAGGATCGACGATGGCGCGAATGCGCTTGGCAGAGGCCAGGATCTGGGGTGCGCGACCACCGATTGATTCCACGCTAGCCCCCACCTTGTACAGCGTGGGGATGTGAACCGTGTTGTTTGCCACTCGCTGGCCGGTGGTCCAGATCCCTGCGGCTACGTGATCGATTTCGCGTGCGACCCTGATGATGGACAGCAGCAACAAGGCAACGATGCCGCTGACGACAAAAAGAATCAGGATGGATACCGCCCAAAGACTGTTATCGCTCATGATCTCCTCCTACGCTGCCTTACGTGCGGTCTGCCCCTCCAGGGCATCTGCGACGCGCGTCGTGTTGGCCGCAATGGCCTGAACCGTCTCATCGAGGCCTGATGCCATCTTTGCAGTACGGTGGAGTTGCCAGATCGGCTGTGTGTTCGCCTCGATCTCACTGACCACCACAGCAGCGACGCTCGCGAGCCCGCGGATTCTTCGCGCTTGTGCGAGGATATAGAGGAGTAACGCTGCCACGACCACGATAACCGCCCCGCTGATGACGAAGCCTGTAATCCACGCTGGACTCATTGGTGGGACTCCTCGCGGTGACGGGCGTGCGACTGCCCAATGACTCTAAAGGCCGACTCCTGGAGTCGATGTTGCTCTGCCGAGCCGGGACTGAAGCGCGTGTTCCAGAACTGAAGCTTTTTGTAGAAGGCGCTCATGCTCCGATCGACCAAGCCTTCGCGCTCGACGTGGCCCCAGCCGCTGGGGACTTTTCCGCTTTCGAGCCAGCGGCTTGAGCGATTACGTCTTCGATTGGTGATGGCGCGAAGTGGCCTCATGATTCCGCCAACGACACGGCTGGCATTGCCCGAGATTGTTGAGCCAGGCGCCTTCTTGTAAAACGGTGCAAACGCGTCTGGAAAACCAGGCATCGTGCAGCCGATACAGATGCCACCGGTATTCATGCACCCGCCGTTATGTCCGATGGCGCCGTGGCTAACCATGTTGCATTGCACTACGGGCCCCCAGCAACCGAGCTCCACAAGGCATTCCTTGTCGCCATACTCCTTGGCGAACACACCTTCCTCATAGTTGCCGGCGCGCACGCAACCTCGATGAACCGTGCTCTTGAACATCCAGGCAGGTCGCCCAAGTTCGTCGAACTCTGGCAAGGGCCCTACCCCGGCAAGGAACATCAGCACCGCGGCAATCGTTTCAGTGACGTTGTCACCGACAGGCGCACAGCCCGGAACATTGATCACTGGCAAGCCAAGTGCAGACAGGAAATCCTTACCCAGGAAATCCATTACAGACATGGAATTGGTGACGTTTCCGTGTGCGGCGGGTATACCGCCCCAAGTCGCACAGGTCCCCACCGCCAGCACGGCGGCCGCCCCGGGGGCAAGATCCTTTAGCCAATTGGCGGTAGGGATGGGCTTGTGATGTCCGTGCTCATCAAGTTCCACGCCCATCGCAGACCAATAGCCCCCAAAGTCCGCCGCGATCCGCTCGTCTGCGACTGAGCCCTCAAAAAGGACGACATAGGGGGCACCCAGGCGGCCTTCCCGCGCAAGCCGATGTGCTGCGAGGAACTCCTCACCAGCGGTAACCGAAAGCACAGGGTGATGCAAGATAATCTTCGACAGGCCCGGGATGGCGGCCGAGAGTAGCTGCTCGACAGAGGGGTTCTGAGCACCGACGGTGGCAATAGAGCACCCGTCACAGCTCATACCGGCTAGCCAGAACGCATGCACTTCAGTGATAGGCCCCTCGTCTAGCGCAAAGCGGGGGACGCCGGTCTGCTGCGACAGTAATGCTTTAGATTCAAATGCAGGCATGGTGTACTCCGTGAGGGACAAGTTGTTCCTTCATCTTGGATTCTGAACCTTGCCGTTACGGCAAGGTCAACTCAGGGTAAACCCCGACACGCCGGGGTCTGTCGCGAGTCGCAGGTGCACGGCATGGACAGCATCAAACAGCAGCATTGGTTGTCGGGCGAAAGCAATAAACCGCGCTCTCGTGCGGCGAAATCCTCCCGTCGCCCCTGCATGACGCTGATCTGTTCATCCGCCTCGCGAATCTTCTCCTCTAACACTGCAACAAGGCGGCTACGGAACTCCGCGGGTGTGGGGTCGTCGCGCACGATGGCTGCGACCGCCTGCACGCTCAGACCGAGGCGGCGTAGTCCGAGCACTAGGGTTACCCTAGAGACGGCCGTCGCGTCATAGATACGGTAGCTTGACGGGGTGCGCATTGGCTTCGGCAGCAGGCCAAGTTCTTCATAGTGGCGCAGAGTCTTGGGTGTGGTGTCGAGCAGATCAGCAATTTCGCCGATCTTCCATTCAGTCTTCATGCTGTCACAACCGCGGAGGCGTCCAACTCAGAAAGGGCGGCCTGCAACGCCGCACGTCGCTTGCCATCATCCATGCCGCGGGCGATAAAGACGAGGTCTGTCCCCGCCACGATCCCGCCGCCTGTCCAGGGCTGCAGAGAGACGCCGCCCAAAGCACCCTGGACCAACCATGAGCGGCCCGCTTCCGTCGTTGACACGAATCCTTTCATTCGCAGGATGTGGCCCGCAAACCGCATGACGACGAATGACAACCACTCATGCAGTCGGTCTCGCGAAGCAATGGCGTCCGCCTGCACCCTGAAGGTTGCAACGTCTGGAGAGTGATGGGCATGGACGTGCAGATCGTGGGGCGCATGAGCACCGTGGCCATGGTCGCAATCTGCGCCGTGAAGCGGAGCTGGCGATGGTGCCGGTGGGACGCCAAGCACCCGAATGAGGTCGTCACGCCCTGTGCCGCATAGCTCTCCCTGATCGACCGCAAAGATGCGGGCATGGTGATTGCGTGACCGCAACATGGCATGGATGCCGGCGTAACTGCCAGCCTCGAGAAGATCGCCGTGCGATGCGAGTACGACGTCCGCGCAAGCAAGTTGGTGGCGGGATTCTGGGTGCTGTTCGAGCACTGCGGGGCCTTGCTTCATGTCGAAGACGCACAACACGCGCACGTCCGTCACTATCGCACGCATCGAGGCCGACTCGGCAAGTTGCGCGAGCAACGGCGAAGGATCCGCGAGACCCGAGGTCTCGAGGACGACTCGATCAAGAGCTATCGCGCTCTCCCGTGTGCGATTGGCAATTTCGGTCAGTGCGTCCTGAAAATCAGTCTTGACCTTGCAGCAAACGCATCCATTCGGCAACTGCACAAGTTGTGTGGCACCTGCCCTTGCCAGCAGTGCTCCGTCAATATCCACGGAGCCGAACTCGTTGACAAGAAGCGCGGCTTTCCCAAGGAGTCCGACGTGCAGAGCCTGCCTCAAAAAAGATGTCTTACCTGCGCCCAGAAAGCCCGTGACGATCAATAGTTGCATAGGTTTCTCATGACGACCGCCAAATCAGGTACCGCGGAATCTAATTTCGTTTTGCTTTGCTGCTTACAATACTCTTGTCTTTAGTATGTTATTCTGGTTTCGCCGTAAACTCAACTAGAATCATAATTCGATCAAAACGAGGGGCTCAAATGAAGATTGCAGTGGTAGGCAAGGGGGGTTCAGGCAAGACCACGCTTGCCGGAACCTTGGCCCGTGTTCTGGCCAAGCGCAACCAAAGAATCCTTGCAATAGATGGTGACCCCAACCCCAACCTGGCGCTGACCCTCGGCGTGTCTCGGGCACGCGCCGAAGGCATTCGCAACATCCCCGCAAATCTGGTGGAGGCGGAGCAGAGCCCGGAAGGCGCCTACCGCTTGCGTCTGATTCGCACCAAAGAGGATGTGATCGGGGAATTTGGAACCGCTGCGCCTGACGGAATTAAACTGATCGTGATGGGCAAGCCCCCCGATGGCAGCGCCGGCAGCGGCTGCATGTGCGCCTCTCACAGGGCCGTGCGCGGGCTCATCACAGAATTGAGCGGCTCACAGGATCACACGGTCACCGACATGGAGGCCGGCCTGGAGCACCTGAAGCGGGGCACGGCCCGTAACGTTGAGGCGATGCTGGTGGTCGTCGAACCTTACTACCGTTCACTCGAAGCCGGCTCTCGCACATTCAGCCTGGCACGCGAGCTCGGAATCCCGCACCTGTACGCTGTGTCAAACAAAGTACGCGACGACGCTGACCGCTCGGCGATCGAGGCTTATTGCGCGCAGCACAAAATGGCGCTTATCGCCGAGGTCCCATTCGAGGCTGATTTCGAGAAGGCCGAGCGGACTGAACAAGCGCCCTTTGACTATGCCCCCGACAGCGCTGGAGTGCGCGCAGTCGAGAAGATTGCCGACCGTCTTGCCGCGCTTTCGCCGACCACGTGACACATGCACCGGTCAAGGTCTGCGACAGCTTTGCAGTACCTGTCCCGATCCTTGCCCTGGGAGGGGATCTAAAGGCGCGTCCGGGATTGCTGGAGCAGGCGTCCTTGCAGCTGTCCCCCCCACTGGGCGATCTCGCTGAGCCTGGCGCGCGCAGCCGGTTCGACGAGGCAATAGCCTCCTTGCTGGCCGATGCTTCGCACCCGGAAGCTCAGATCGTCGTCGACCTTCACCCAGGCTACCACTCTCATCTCGTGGGACATCGGCTGGCCCCATCCCGGCGCTCGCCACTGCTCATCCAGCATCATCACGCCCACCTCGCTTCATGTATGGCTGAGCATGGCCTCAGCGTAGACAGCTCGGCCATTTTCGGGGTGGCCCTCGACGGGCTGGGATACGGCCTCGGCGGGCAGCTGTGGGGGGGAGAAATAGGACGGGTGGACTTCACCACCTTTGAAAGATCAGCCCGGCTGCGCCCCGTGCCGTTGCTGGGGGGCGACCTGGCAGCACGACAACCATGGCGCAATGCCTACGCCTATCTTGTCTTGCAACTCGGTTGGCCGCGACTGCTTGCCGAGCATGGCACAACAGACATAGTTCGCTACCTTCGCTCGCAGCCGCACGAACTTCTGGACGCGGCGCTGCTGCGAGGGATCAACAGCCCTTCAGCAAGTTCATGTGGTCGGCTGTTTGACGCTGTCGCGGCCTGTGTGGGGTTGCACCGGGATGCGATAGCCTTCGAGGCACAGGCGGCCATCGCGCTTCAGCAAGCTGCCGAGCTTTATCGCGACGACCCTCACGCGCGCAGCACACCCTATCCGTTCGATCTCATTCCAGACACCGGTGGCGGCCTTAGTGAGCTTGTCTGCGACGGAATGTGGCCGCGGTTGTTGGCTGACGTGGAAAGAGGCATGCCCGCGGGATCGGTTGCCCTGCGTTTTCATCTCGGCCTCGCACTCGGCTTGTGCGAAGCCGTGTTCTCGGCTGCGGCACACTATGCACACCTGCCGCGCATCGTGGCACTATCCGGAGGGGTTTTCCAGAACGCCCTGCTACGCGATGAGATGCGCCAGTCGCTTGAGGCCCGCGGATTCCGGGTGCTCTTGCCGCAGCGACTGCCTGCCCACGACGAGGGCTTGTGCCTCGGACAGGCGGTGCTGGCTGCGGCAAGGATCAAACGACTCGACTGCCACTGAGGAGAACACTAGATGTGCCTTGGAATTCCCGGAAAGATCATAGAGATAACTGACCCTGCCCTGTCGCTCGCCATCGTCGAAGTGTCGGGGGTGCGTCGACAGATCAACATCACCTGCGTCATCGACGAAGGCATGCAGCCCGCGGACTGTTTGGGCAAGTGGGTGCTGATCCATGCGGGCTTTGCCATGGCGCGCATCGATGAAGAAGAGGCAAGGCGTACACTTGTGCTCATGGAGGAAATTGGTGCGCTTCAGGATGAACTCGCATCCATCCGCAGTGCGTCTTTCTAGTTGTAGGTCCACGGAGAACGGTCATGCAGTTTGTAGATGAGTTTCGCAACCCGAAGATTGCGCGTCGGCTCGTCGACGATATCTCCCGTGTCTCGCATAGGATGGCTGACCGACTCGGGCGCCCGGTTCAGGTCATGGAAGTGTGCGGCGGCCACACTCATACGATCTTCCGTTATGGTCTCGCGGGTATGCTCCCATCGAGTGTGGAGTTCGTTCATGGCCCAGGCTGTCCGGTTTGCGTGCTTCCCATGGGTAGGGTGGACGACTGCGTAGACATCGCTCGTCAACCAGGGGTCATCCTGGCAACATTTGGGGATGCAGCGCGGGTGCCAGGCTCCCGTCACAGCCTGCTTGAGGCGAAGGCAGCGGGTGCCGACGTGCGCATCGTCTACTCGCCGCTTGATGCACTACAGCTCGCAAGGGCAAATCCTGACCGTGAGGTGGTCTTCTTCGCGCTTGGCTTTGAAACTACGATGCCGTCAACCGCGCTGACGGTGCTACAGGCCCAAAGCGAAGGTCTCCATAACTTCTCCCTTTTCTGCAACCACATCACCATCGTGCCCACACTACGGGCCCTGCTGGACGACGGTCATCTGCTGCTCGACGGCTTTCTCGGTCCGGGACACGTCAGTGTGATCATAGGGTGTCGCCCCTATGACTTCATCGCGGAGCAATACCACAAACCGATGGTCGTGGCAGGATTCGAGCCACTGGATATCCTGCAGTCGCTTCACATGGTGCTCGTGCAACTTGATGAATCGCGTGCACAAGTGCAAAACCAGTACGCCCGGGTCGTGAGCGAAACGGGCAACTCCTTCGCCCTCGAGGCGGTGGATAAGGTATTTGAATTGCGTGAGTCGTTCGAGTGGCGAGGTCTGGGCGACATCCCGCACTCTGGAGTGCGAATGCGCGCGCCTTTCGCGCTTTTTGACGCCGAGCAGAAATTCCGCCTCCCAGGTGTACGCGCTGCCGAGCCTCAGGGCTGCCAATGTGGCGACGTCATTCGGGGACGGATCAAGCCGGCGCAGTGCAGCTCCTATGGCACCACTTGTACACCGCAAACCCCGATCGGTGCCCTCATGGTCTCGTCCGAGGGGGCCTGTGCGGCTCACTACCAGTACGGCAGGGTGTCTCTCATCCAAGACGTCTTAGGGGCCCACTGATTGTAATGTTTGACAAAGAGCTGATCACCCTCGCGCATGGCGCTGGCGGTACGGCTATGCGCCGCCTCATCGAGGACGTGTTCGTCGCTGGATTCGCGACTCCTGGGCTGTCTGCCCTGGAGGACCAGGCGGAATTTGGACTGGCGGCGCTTATGGAGCACGGCGACCGGCTTGCGTTCACGACAGACACATTTGTGGTGGCTCCGCTCTTTTTTTCGGGTGGTGACATCGGCTCCCTGGCGGTGGCGGGCACAGTCAACGACCTGGCGATGAGCGGAGCGCGCCCCTTCTACCTGTCATGCGGATTTGTTCTTGAGGAGGGACTGCCCATCGACACGCTTCGGCGCGTGGTCCGAAGCATGCGGCAAATGGCAGACAGCGCCGGAGTGCAAATCGTAACAGGGGACACCAAAGTTGTTGAGAAAGGCGCTGCCGATCAGCTTTTCATCAACACTGCCGGAGTGGGCGTGATCCCACGCGGCGTGCAGGTATCCGCGTCGCGAGCGCAGGTCGGCGACAAGGTCATCGTCAGCGGTGATATCGGCCGCCACGGCATCGCCATTCTGATGGCGCGCGAGCAGCTTGCACTCCAGTCCAATTTGTCTTCCGACTGCCAACCGCTGGGGGCTTTGGTATCTCAGATCTTGCTGGCAGGCAGCGATGTTCACTGCCTGCGCGATGCGACTCGTGGCGGAGTGGCCACCGTGCTCAAGGAGTTCGCAGAGAGCTCCAACGTGGCCATCCAACTTGTTGAATCGGCGCTCCCCGTAGATGCAAGTGTGCGTGGGGCATGCGAGATTCTTGGCCTCGATCCGCTTTACCTAGCCAACGAGGGTACGTTGGTCGCAGTGGTCCCCTCCAAGGATGCTGACAAGGTCGTCAAGGCAATGCAGTCCACTCCTGCCGGGCGTCGTGCTGCGGTAATTGGAGAGGTGACCTCAAGCCCTGCTGGGCGCGTAGTGTTGGAGACACAGATGGGGGGTAAGCGAGTCGTGGAGATGCTCGCAGGCGATCAACTCCCGCGCATCTGCTGATCTCCTTGCGGAGGGAGGCGCAGTCAGCAGCCCCGCATCAGCTCGCTGCAGCCAACTGTCGCCGCCGCCCCTTCAGCAACCAGCCTGCAACGCAAGCAAGGCATGCCAGTAGAGCAGCAAAGAGAACGACCTGTTTCGACGAGTTCTCAATGACACGTTCTAGCGCGTCGATTGGGGCCAAGTACCATGGGATCACCACCGGCACTGAAATCTTCACAGGCACCGGATCGTCATTGCCCAAGGTGGCCAGAAGCGAATGCAGCCCCGGGGTCTGTGGTACGGCAACGCGCGCCACGAAGTCGCCGTTCTCATCGATCGGCGCCGTTGCGGCGACCTGTCCCGTCGCGATCCATTTCAGTGTGACTGAGCGATCGCCGCCATCAAAACCATAGCCGTAACCGCGTATCTCGGTCATGGCGCCGGGTTTCGATGGTTCACACGGGGCAACCTGACCGCAAGCCAGCGCGGCGGAGCAGCCCAGCGACATGATCGAGGCGCACAAGAATCGAAGCAGTGAAGCCATGTCCAATCCTTTCAATAACTCATCAGGGTCGGAATGCCGGGTCACTGAAGCGGCCTTCCATCACGTACTGCATGTCGCGCAATTTGCCACCATTGCCCTCGACGCAGCCCTTCGGGTCGAAGCACATGAAGTAGCCACGGATGACCCCGTCTCCGGTCAGGCGCTGGTAGCGCCCTGTGCCCCCGGCGATCTTGAACGTGCCGGAGAAGACTGTTTCCTCACCCGTGCGCTTGGTCGCATCAGCTTGGAAGTTGACAAATATCCTATCGCGATTTCCATCAGCGATTTCATCTTTCGTGGGCCCGGAACCGAGTTTGCACACGGTCAGGTTGATCGTACCGCTGAGTTTACCGTCACGTACGGTGAACTTAAACGGGTGTGATCGCGTGGAAGCAGGAGAGCGGCTCCCGGGGATGAGTGAGTTGTAAGTAGGCAGGTTTGAAGATATGTTGTTCATCGGGGCATTGCCCGAACAAGGTATAGCTCGATAAACAAACTCGCCGCCGCTTGATCCGTCCCACGGCATGACATCAATGTTGTTCGGCCAGTTAGGCGTGTGCACCATCGCAGCCAATCCGAAGGTGCCTTCAGCCGAGGCCCATGAAGTGGGCGCGAAGGAGGTTAACAAAGTGCCAAGCACGATAGCCAGAATACGCATGAACAGTCTTTACTATGAATATCTTATTTAAACTCGAAGACTTACTCTCAGGGTTCAATGTAGCATAAAAATTGAACTTTGCAAATGTCTAGCCCACTCCAACGGCCAGGGGTGCGTTGGTGTGTTGAAAGGATGCTGTTGGCGGGCGAGAACGTTCAATAAACCTGACAGGTCCCAGCCTCGCGCTGGGCTTTTTGTTGGGTGTCTGGAGAAGGGCTGGCAAGTAGCTGATTGAGCCCAAAACCCTGTACCAGTGGCTACGCAGTGGCTACACGGCTACCAGAAAAGAAAAAAGGTTAGTGACTGCTACATCACTAACCTTTGTCTTTATTGGCTCCCCGACCTGGGCTCGAACCAGGGACCTACGGATTAACAGTCCGGCGCTCTACCGACTGAGCTATCGGGGAAAAGTCACTGAATTATAACGTTGAAAAATTTAAAGTCAGCTAACTGCTAATTGTTTCTTAAGCTGTGATCGGCTGCTTTGTTGATCAGAGCATTGAGTTGCAGTACTGCCGACTCCGGATCACGCGCTGCTGTGATGGCGCGCACCACAGCAATTGCCCCGACCCCACTGGGCAAGACCTGTGACAGGTTGTTGGCATCAATACCGCCAATGGCCACCAGGGGGTAATTGCGCATCAAGCGAGCATAGGCACGCAGCCGCCCAACTCCCTGAGGTGGCGTGGGCATACGCTTGAGCGTGGTGGGAAAGACCGCGCCCATGGCAATGTAGCTGGGGCTGAAGCGGTCGGCATGAATCATTTCAGCGTAACCATGACTGGACAATCCCAGGCGTAATCCTGCATGACGAATAGCCAAAAGATCTGCCGTTGCCATGTCTTCCTGGCCGAGATGCACGCCATAAGCGCCGGCAGCAATGGCCTCGCGCCAATGGTCGTTGATGAACAGCAGGGAGTTGGTGCCCTGTACCGCCTGCACGGCGGCTTGCACTTCATCACGAATGGCACGGGCATCGTCAGATTTGAACCGCAATTGCAGGGTCGTTACACCGGCGCGCGCCATACGGCCGACCCATTGCGCCGACGGCAGCACGGCGTACAAGCCCAGCGCTTTCGGACAAGGCGCAAAGGCTTCTTGGCGAGGCCATGGGGCCAGGCCGAAATCTTCCGGCGCGTCTGGCCAATCATGGGGGTCAAATCGGCCGATTCGATTGGCATGGCGATGCCAGGCTTGCGCCAGACATTCTGCATCGGTTTCGATAAAACCCAGGGCCAGACTGGCGATTTTGGCGTGGCGATAGGTGGGGTCTGACTGATGGAAGACAGGTTCTGCGAAATTGTCAACCGACAAGGCCAAGTCCTGATGCGCGCTGACGATAGCCTGTGCTTCAGGGCTTGAGGGATTGAGTGAATTCATGGGTGATGCCAAAAGGGGGTGCCCAGGACAGGCGTTGAGGGTTGAGCGGCCTCCTGCTCAGCCATGGCCCCAGAGCGCCAAGCCAAGCGGCCTGCCTGGGTGGCGTTGGCAAATGCCAATGCCATGGCCGCTGGATCCTGGGACAAGGCCACCGCCGTGTTCAGCAGCACTCCGTCATAACCCCATTCCATCACCGTGCAGGCGTGAGACGGGCGGCCCAGGCCGGCATCGACAATCATGGGCACATCCAGCCGTTCGCGCAGCGTGCGCATGGCGTAAGGGTTGACCGGGCCTTTGCCGGTGCCAATGGGTGCGGCCCAGGGCATGACCGCCTGACAACCGACATCCACCAGTCGCTGGCATAGCACT
>JAURGS010000150.1 GCA_030833685.1 Rhodoferax sp.
GAACTTGTCCAAGCCCATGCGCTGGCAAGACCCCGTCTTGAACTCGAGCTTCGTCTCAGAAAATGGTGCGACCCGGTCCTTGGTTTCGGACACGAGTCGGCTTGGGCCATCTCCAGCGAGCGACTGAAAAATGCAGCCCAAGCATTGATCGACGCGGGCTACGCATTCTCTTCTGTGAACAGGGACATCGGCGCTTTGGGTCAGGTTTTTCGGTGGGCTATGGTCGATCGCCGAATGGCCCCCCGTGGATTCATTTCACCCACGATCCACATCAAACGATTCCAAGAATCCATGCGATACGTTGCATCGTCTGAGCAGGACATTGCGTCTCTGCGACTGGCCGCCAAGATGGGCAAGGACCGGTTGTTCACGCTCTTTGTTTGGATGCTGGTTGACTCGGGAGCACGCAAGAGTGAGGTGCTGCACAGGACCTGGCAAGAGCTCGACATCTCCTCCGGAAAAGTCATCGTGCCCAGAACCAAGAACGGCGATTCCAGGATGCTTTTTTTCACGCCCGAGACCATGGCCTTGGCCAAGCGGTTAAAGGCTACGTTGGGCGCGGGCTCAGCCGATCGATTGATCTTCGCTGGCAAGAGTGGCGTAGCGTATGCGTCCGGCGAACCCATCTTGAGTCCACCTGATGAAGCTGGCATCGTGTACACGATTGGAGGATCGTGGAGACGATGGAACAGTTTTCAAACGCTGGCCGGCCTCGCCGGCGTGAATACAGCAAGGCTTTCAAGACGCAGGTTGTGGCTCAGTGCCAGCAGCCTGGCGCCAGCGTAGGCGGTGTTGCTTTGGCCCATGGCCTGCACTCGAACATGGTGCACCGCTGGATTCGGGAGGCGCGGCAGGACCAGACCTTCACGCACAGCGCGAGCCAGGGCCAGCCGGCCGCATTTGTTGCATTGCCGCTGCCGGTAAGCACTGCGGGCGAGCCGCCGGGTGCTGCGCCGACGCTGCTGCAACTGCGGCTTGAGCGTGCGGGCTGGGTGATCAACTTGCAGTGCCCGGCACCTGAGTGTGCGGCCCTGCTGCGCGGGCTGCTTCGGTGATCCGCATTGATGCGATCTGGATGTCCACCGAACCGCTGGACATGCGCGCCGGCTTTGACAAGGCCTTGGCGCGGGTGGTACAGGTCTTTGGTGCCGCTCACCCCCACCACGCCTACCTGTTTGCCAACGCCCGCAGCAACCGTGTGAAGGTACTGGTGCACGATGGCTTTGGCCTGTGGCTGGCGGCCCGTCGGCTCAATCGGGGCCGCTTTGCCTGGGGTGATCAAACGCACGGCGCGCAAGCTGCGCTGAGCGCCGAGCAACTACAGGCGCTGCTCATTGGCTTGCCCTGGCAGGGGCTGGGCCCGAGCGCAGTGATCACCACGCTGTGAATCTTGAAGGCGCACGCGTAGCATTGCAATGCGTGAATGCTCCAATGGGCAAGAGCGGTGCGATGAGCGACGATCATGCCCATGCCTGAATCGCTCGATCTGCAAAACCTGGACGCCGCAGCGCGTCAAGTGGTGCAGCAGCTGCTCGAGAAGATCGCGCAACAAACTGCTCTGGCGCAGCAGCACGCGACCGTCATTGAGCGCCAGGCTGGCGAGCTCAAACACAAGACGGCCCTGCTGGACAAGCTGACCTACGAGATGGCCGTGCTCAAGCGGCTCAAGTTCGCCGCCAAGACCGAGGCGCTGAACGCCGGTCAGGCCAGCTTGCTGCAAGAGTCGCTGGAGGAAGACCTGCAAGCGGTCGGCGAAGAAATCGAGCAACTGAGAACACCGGCCGAGCGCGCCCAGCGACGCCAGCCCAAACGCCTGCCGCTGCCAGAGCATCTGCCGCGCCAAGAGTTTATCCACGAGCCCGAGAGCACCGAGTGCTGCGGCCAGCCCATGACCCGCATGGGCGAAGAGGCCAGCGAGAAGCTCGACTATCAGCCCGGCGTGTTCACGGTGCACCGCCATGTGCGTAGCAAATGGGTTTGCGCCTGCTGCAGCACACTCAGACAGCAGCCGGTCGATGCGCACATCATCGACAAAGGCCTGGCCACCACCGGTTTGCTGGCCCATGTGCTGGTGGCCAAGTACGCCGATCACCTGCCCCTGTATCGGCAAGAAGGCATCTACGCTCGCGCTGGGGTGCCACTGAGCCGCTCGACGCTGGCGCAATGGGTGGGCAGCTGCGGGGTTCAGCTGCAGCCGCTGGTCGATGCGCTGCGCCTGGCGGTACTTGGCCACCGTGTCATCCATGCCGATGAGACCCCGGTGCAAATGCTCAAGCCGGCCAGCCAGCGCAATGGCAAGACCCACCGGGCTTACCTGTGGGCCTACACGCCGAGCCAGCACGAAGAGCTCAAGGCGGTGGTCTACAACTTCTGCGAAAGCCGCGCCGGCAGTCACGCCAAGGCCTTCCTGGAGAACTGGCAAGGCACGTTGGTGGTCGACGACTACTCGGGCTACAAGCAGCTGATGGGCGAGCGCATCACCGAGGCGGGCTGCTGGGCCCATGCGCGGCGCAAGTTCTTCGAACTGCATGCGGCCAGCAAGAGCCAGATTGCCCAGCAGGCGCTGCTGCTCATCGGGGAGCTCTATGAACTCGAGCGCCAGGGGCAAAACGTAGATACCGATGAAAGGCTGCGCATACGCCAGCAGCAAAGCCGGCCCATCATCGACAAGCTCTATAACTGGCTGACCGAGCACCGCCCCAAGGTGCCCGAGGGCTCGGCCACGGCCAAAGCGATGGACTACAGCCTCAGGCGCTGGCCGGCATTGACCCTGTTCCTGGGTGATGCCCAGGTGCCCATCGACAACAACTGGGTTGAAAACCAGATCCGGCCGGTCGCGATGGCCCGTTCATAGTGCCGTACCTTTCTAAGTGGTTGAAAACATTGAGATCTGGTTCTCGGATTCTTCGCGACACGGGCGATCAGTTCTGGCAATCGCGTCGATGACCTTCGGATCAAGCAGGTCAATGGCCCGAATTTGGTATGGCGCCCGCTCCACAACCTGCTCGGCTGACAGCAGACCTTTCTTGATCAAATGACGAATGCGGTGGTTCGTTACACCGAGCTTGACCGCTGCCTCTGACATCGTCAGCCACTCGCCATCCTTATTTGCCGATCGGTAAGCGCAAATATTGTTGACCCTGCGCACAGAAGCTACGCGATTCGCAGTCCACGTCTTACCATGTCCTGTTGGGAATCCCATACGATTGAGCGTCGCGGCGATGTGCTCGTCAGACCACTTGCCAGCCATGCTGCGGGTGACTGCCAGCGCTTCGTCTGGCGTGCGGCAACCGTGCTCGCCAGTACGCGGCTTGGCAATGCGCAATTGCGAATGGTGGCCACCCTGCCAATGGATCGTCAGCACGATCTCGCGTGTCTCATCATCAACGTCGGCAATGATCTCCTTGACGAGAGAGCGAAGCAGTTGCTGGCGGATGCGCATGGTTACACCGGGCGCGTCCCAAGCGGTTGCGAGATCTTGTGCAAGCCCGCCAAAGTCCGGGCTGGGGGCGGCTGAGAGCGTTCGCTCAGTCGCGTCTAGGCGCTGCTCGCATAGACGAACGCGCTGGAGTGCAGTCTCCCAGCCCTTCTCAAGTTGTGCAGCGATCAGTCGGTTGTCGGGGTCACATGCTGCGTAGCGGCGCTCAGCCAGCGAGGCTTCATAACGTGCCTGCTGCAACTCGAGCTCTACGATACGCCGTTGATCAGCCTGAAGTTCCATGTGCCTCTGTTGTGCTTGTTGTCCAGCTGCGATAGCCAGGGGCTCGACGGCGCGCAACAACTGTCGTGCGATGGCTTCATCTGGGCGTCGGGCACCAAAGTTAAAGCAACGCGACTTCGCATGTTGAGAATTCGGGCGATCACAACGATACACCGGGTTGCCACTGCGCCCAGAATATGACAACGACAGGCGCCGCCCGCAGCGACCACAGCATAGCAGTCCGGTTAACAGTGCCCGGCCACCACGTCCAGTCTTCACACCGTCAAGCTTACCGTAGGCGTTGAGGGCAAGCTGCCGCTGATTGCGCTCGAATTCAGACCAGTCAATGTAGGCATCGTGATGGTCCTTGATCATCACCTCCCAGCGCTCGACTGGTTTGCCGTGTTTATAGGTTTTGCGCACCCGCCCATCGACAATAGCAGTGCGCTTCTCCGTCTTGCCGTACACGTACATCCCCGCATAGAAGGGGTTCTTGAGTACCGATATCACGTTGCGGTAACGAATCGGTGCCCAGTCAAAGCTGATCATCTTCTTGCCGTCCGAAGGGCGGGGAAAGTGAACCTGTTCGTCCGCGAGCGACAGCAAAACCTGACGAGCGCTGCCCAGTTGGCTGAATCGGGCAAAGATCAATCGAATTACCTCCTGAAGGCGCATGTCAGGATCGAAACCAAGGCCATACTCCCGGTGCCAAACGTACCCAAATGGAACGCTGATGCGCAACTCACCGCGTTGTGCCTTGGCTCGGGCCGCATCTAGCATGCGCGCCTTGAGCACGCCCAGTTCGAACTCGCTGATGCTGCCCTTCATGCCCAGCAGCAACCGATCGTTGGGGCGACACGGGTCGTAGACACCATCCAGATCGATGACACGGGCCTCAACCAAGCCGCACAACTCCAGCAGATGATGCCAATCGCGACCGTTACGGGCCAGTCTGGAGGCATCGAAGCACAGGACTGCGCCGACTTCGCCTGCACACAGCCAAGCAACTAGGCGATCGAATCCAGGTCTGGCGACCGTGCCGCTGGCGGATCTCCCAAGGTCATCATCAATGACTTCAACCTGCACAAATCCACGCCGCCGCGCCTCCGCAACCAGGTCGTACTGGCGACGTTGACTCTCCAGGTTTGTCTGCACCTGCGTCTGGCTGGATTGCCGAACATAAACGACGGCCTTGCGCCGTAGCACGGCCGTTGGCAAAAGATCAATGTTCGTCATTGCTCACCCCCTTCGTTTGGACTCCTGCTGCCTGCAGCAGCAAGATGGCGAGTTGAGTGACCGCGTTGGCTCGTTGGCTGGGAATCAGTCCCTCGAGTTCCTGGGACTCGAACACAATGTCCAGTTGGCGGGGCACCAACGATTGGTGAACTGCTGGTAGTGTCAGAAGTGGTCTGGTTGGATTGGTCATCTTGCTCCTCGTAAACGGTGTGGGAAACACCGCAGGAGCTTGGCCTAAATCCAAGTGCACACAGAAAATGATGAAGCTCAGTGAGCGCGGCCAGCGATGCGCGTGGCTCACCCAACTCCATTCCTGAACACGCGGCAGCGTCGAGCATCCAAGCCGCCACAACCACGACGACGCCTGGTTCGACCTGGACATGCACCACGTCGCCGGTAGCCCTGTGCTCGATGTATTGCCGCTGCAGACGTCGCCCGTAGAGCGCATGCCAGCGATAGAAAATCTCAACTTCTTGCCCGACATGGGCAGAATGACTCCGACATTGCCCTGGGCCGCAAGAACTGGCTGTTCGCCGGCTCGCTACGCGCCGGCCAGCGCGCCGCCGCGGTGATGAGCCTGATCCAGTCGGCCAAGCTCAATGGCCACGACCCCCACGCCTACCTCAAGGACGTGATGGACAAGCTGCCGACCTGGCCCAACAGCCGCATCGACGAGCTGCTGCCACATCGTTGGACGCCAGCGGGCACCTAAGCGGATCGCCGCGCCCGTCGTCAAGATGGGTTGGCCGGACGGATACTGGGCGCTTGCAATAAAGCCTGAGATCGATTGCGGCTGTTTTTGTTTCGGCAGTGCCCAGTCGCCAATCTTCTTTCATTGAAACCACGCGTAACTTCAGTAGCTTCGGACGTCTTGCACACCTTCGGTCATCGACTCGGAGAGCGCTTGCGACAAGCCACGTTGCAAAGACCAGAGCAAGCCGCCTATTCGCCTCGGCCAGCCTGAGCGAAATAGGTCAGACGTCCTTGTATGGCTGTGTTTGTGGAAGGCTTGGTTGCACCGTTTTACGTGCTTACATGTTTGGTTTCGCAGCCAGGATGAGCTTGAGTCACTTTCGCGCATGGTGCTATACCGGAGTCCGTCGGGTGATGGCCGTATTCGTCTGACTCACGCTAGGAATTTCACATGAGCAATCTGCACCCCGTTGATCGACTCCTTCGTGCCGTCCTGGCCATTGCCCTGTTTGAGTTGGCCTACTTTTGGCTCTCAGGGGTCCTACAAATTGCGGCTTATGTCGTCGGTGCTGTCTT
>JAURGS010000151.1 GCA_030833685.1 Rhodoferax sp.
GCAGGCGCGAGAGCTTGACCGCGTGTGCAGTCTCATCTTGCAAGTTGGCCGCTGGGGTTCCCGGCCGCGGGCTGTAGATGAAGCTAAAGCTGTTGTCAAATCCAATGTCCGCAATCAGTTTCATCAGCTTCTGATGGTCGTCATCCGTCTCTCCTGGGAAACCGACGATGAAGTCCGAGCTCATGGCCAAGGCAGGGCGAATGGCGCGTAGCTTGCGCACCGTGCTTTTGTATTCCATGGCGGTGTAGCCACGTTTCATGGCCATCAGAATTCGGTCTGAACCATGCTGCACGGGCAGGTGGAGGTGGCTGACTAGCTTGGGTATGCGCTCGTAGGCGGCAATCAGTGACGGCGTAAATTCGCTGGGGTGACTGGTTACAAAGCGCAGTCGCTCAATGCCTGGGATGTCAGCAATATAGTCGAGCAAAGTCGCGAAGTCGGCTAGTTCCGCGGTGTTGCCCATGGGGCCGCGCCAGGCGTTGACGTTTTGTCCGAGCAAGGTAATCTCTTTGACACCCTGGTCGGCAAGGCCAGCAACCTCAACCAGAATGTCCTCCAGCGGGCGGTGAACTTCCTCGCCCCGGGTATAGGGCACTACGCAGTAGCTGCAATATTTTGAGCACCCCTCCATGATCGATACAAAGGCACTGGCACCTTCGACTCGCGCCGGCGGGAGGTGATCAAATTTTTCGATCTCTGGGAAGCTGATGTCCACTTGCGGCCGATTCAGTTTGTGCCGTGCGTCGAGCATGGCAGGCAGCCGATGCAAGGTCTGAGGGCCGAAGACCAAATCAACAAATGGCGCGCGCTCGACTATGGCCGCCCCCTCCTGGCTTGCCACGCATCCGCCAACCCCAATGAGCGCGCCGCGCTTTTTCAGGTGCTTGACACGGCCGAGGTCTGAGAAGACCTTTTCCTGTGCCTTTTCGCGAACCGAACAGGTGTTAAACAGAATCAGGTCGGCTTGGTTGACGTCATCGGTGGGCTCGTAGCCTTGGGCAGCGTTCAACACGTCGCTCATCTTGTCCGAGTCGTACTCGTTCATTTGACAGCCGTAGGTTTTGATGAAGACTTTTTTACTCATGACACGCTTTGATTGGAGGGACCTGGTGTGCGTTACGCACCTGCTTAAGGCCGAGCCGGTTCGGCTGGAGGCGTCAGGCTAGTTGTTTGGAAACTTGGGAAGCTGATTGAACGGCGTCTTACCGTCGTCTTTGGGCGTTTGTGTCTGGTTTCCAGAAGTCCAGTTACCAAAAACGGGCAGCTGCGAACGTTGCACTTGCGTTTCAGCCTCACTCAGAATCCAGACCTCGTGCAGCAAGCCTTGCGGGTCTTTGACCAGGCGAACCCAATGTTGTTGACCAACCAGTGATGCCGGCAGCACGACGAGGTTGTTGGCGCCGCGTATGCGAGAGCCAGGCGACAGGCGCGCGGGCTGGTTGTTGAGCAGCACCACAGGCGGCGTTGTGACTTCCAGCCTGCCCACTTCCGCATTGGCAGGAAACTGGCGCATCTGCGCCAGCGCAGGTGGTGCGAAACACCCCAGGCAAAGCGCGGCCAGTGTCACTAGGCTTTTAAGATCCGGTAAGCAGCGGTTCATGGTGTTCATCCAGAGGCTGTTTGAAGAAGCTTCATTTTAGGTTCAGCGTTTGCGACGTGCTGCCGCACGTCAAGAGGCAATAAACCTGTGCCGGCTTTTAAGACGAACCCACCCTTAGTTGACCAGGCCAAGTTGCTCCAATACCGCTTGTGCAGCGTTGTGGCCGGGTATGCCACTGATACCGCCGCCGCGCACCGCACCGGCACCACACAAGAAGAGCTGAGGGTCAGGCGTTTCTACACCCCATGTTGCAGGTGCGTCATCCTCTCTAAAAGGCATTGAGAGATCGCCGTGAAAAATGTGACCCCGGGGCAGGTTCACCTCAGTCTCGAGTTCCTGCGGCGTCTTGGCCTCCAGGCAGGGCAGGTCATTGGCCGTGCGGGCCAGGCAAGTTTCTATGGGGTCTTCCAGGTGCTGGTTGAGTTGTTGCATGAGACGCTCCAGCGCCAACGCTTTTTGCTGATCGTGGGCATGATCAAAGAGGCTTGCAGGCAGATGCAAGGCGAACAGCGTCAAGGTGTGATAGCCCTGACTAAGCAGTTCTGGTGCCAAGATGGTGGTGTCGGTCAGGCTGTGGCAGTACATCTCCGCTGGGATGATCTGCGGCATGCGGTCCGCCGCAGCCTGGGCGTGCGCAGATTGCAGCTCGGTAAAGGTCTCGTTGAGGTGAAAGGTGCCAGCAAACGCCAGTCGGGGATCCATGCCATTTTTGAGACGCGGCAATTTGCGCAGCAACATATTGACCTTGAGCTGCGAACCATCCGAACAGGGCTCTGTGGTTTGCCCTAAGAGCGCTTGCAAATGCGCCGGTGCGCAGTTGGCCAAAACGAAGCGCGCGCGCAAGGTTTTTTGGTTCTGGGTGTGGATTTCCCACTGAGCATCCCGCTGCAAAGCCGTGACAGCCGTATTCGTGTGAAGACTGACGCCTGATCGCGCGCAAGACGCGAGCAACTGGTTAACCAAGGCCCCCATTCCACCTTCGGGGACCCGCCATTGCCCGTTGCCATTGCCGACCACGTGGTAAAGAAAACAGGTGGTAGCTCTCAAATCGTCGGCGTTGGCAAAAGTTCCAATAAGGCCGTCAGTCAGAACCAAGCCTCGTACCAGGTCACTGCTAAACCGTGCCTGCAGAGTCTGCCCCAGTGGTGTTTCGATCAATTGCTGCCAGATACCGGACCCCACTTTTTGACGCAGCTCGCTGCGCGTGGGCAGTTTTTGTAGCAAGGTGGGGGCTAGCACGCGAGCCAAGTGTCCAAGCTCGGCGTAAAACGTTTGCCAAGCCTTGAACTCGTCCACGCCGCCGGTGAGTTGCGCAAAGTTTGCGGCACTGCGCTCGTGCGCATCAGGCCAAATCAACAAAGATTCTGATTTGCTGACACTGTAGGAGGAGACCGGTCTGGCGAGCGTGCGAAAGGACAATCCCAGGTCTTCAACAATTTGGTCGGGCAGAAGAGAGACCAGGTAGGCGTAACGCGACAGTCTTGCATCGAAGTCAGGAAAAACCTGGTGGCTCACTGCCGCACCACCCATGTGTTGGCTGCGCTCCAGTACGGTGACGCTCAAGCCCGCCCTGGCCAGGTACGCTGCCGCTACCAAACCGTTGTGGCCGCCGCCGACAACGGCGACATCCCAAACCTCAGACTGCATGCCTGCAGCTTCGATGGGTACGCATCACAATGGCCTGAGTCCCATGGCTGCGACGTCTTTGGCCTGCCAAATTTGGGTGCCTTGGCGGGTTGCAAATTGAGCCGCTTTTTGCGACAGGCCTCCAACGGTCAGCACGGCGGTCTTGGAAATGCCTGCCTGTTGTGCCGCATCTTGCAAGGCCTGGAGCGGCTCAACGCCAGTTTGAGCACTTTTGAACCTGCGTGCCAGCAGCAGTGTGGATTGACCGTCTTTGTGCAGCATGAAATCTGCACCAGGATGGGGGCTGGGCTCAACCCGATACCCATGTTGGGTCAGGGTGTGTTGCAACTGAGGAGCCAGCCGCGCCCAATCGACGCGTTGCAGGTGTTCAAGGGTGAGCTGTACGGTTGCGGCCTTGGGCAGACGCGCCTGCCTACGAAAGGCCATCACACCGATGATGACAAATGGGAAGCTACCGAAGGCTCCGGCTATCTTAAGATTAGACGGAAGCATGGCGCTGGCAATAAGGGATAAGACCATCGCGATGGCAAAGCTATACCACCAAGGCGAACGAAGCAAGATCGCAAAAAGCGAGTTTTCTTTGAAATTGAATTTCATTTGTCGGAAGTGCTTGCGTGGCTTTTTGTGAGTAACTTTCGCGAGTAGTGGAATTGATCACGCGCTTGAGGTTCGCCAATCACATTGCCTAACTCGCCCAGCGCAATATACCGTAGCCTAGTGAGATCACCGGCGACTTTGCACGCGTTTCGATTTGGAGGAGGCACGTTGGCGCTGCGCCAACGACATACCCAGACCTACAGATATTCCCAGACCTACAGATATGCCAAGTGCCCACCGGGACGCAGAACCTTCGGTGTTTGCCGCGCTGCGCTTGGAGTCAGGCGCGAATGCGTTTGGTCAGTTGCTGGGGGCTAAGAGATAACACTTGCCCAACGACAGCAGGCCCTGTTGGGCCTGCATGAGTCGTGATCTCAAGCCAGGGGCGATCGGAAAATCAGCCCCAGGGTTGCGAATCAGTAGCTGCGTCTGCCACCGCCGCCATAGCCACCGCCGCCACCGCCAAAACCACCGGTACGGGGCGCCCGAGCTTCCATGGGACGAGCAACATTAACCGTCAGATCACGGCCGCCGACGTTCTTACCATGAAGGCCTTCGATAGCCGCTTGGGCTTGCTCTGCGTTGGACATTTCCACAAAGCCAAAACCCTTGGATCGACCGGAATCGCGGTCCATCATGACTTTGGCCGATTGAACTTCGCCAAAGGCTGAAAATTGTTGTTCCAAATCGCTGTCGCGAATGGAATAAGACAGGTTACCTACGTACAGTTTGTTGCTCATATTCGAGCCTTTCAGAAAAATGCACCCTTCGAAATTTAGGTGCGGGGAAAAATGATTGAGGAAGGTTCTTGCCAATCAGTGTTTACGCTTGAACGCGGGCGCACCAGTGGCCCTAGGCATACGGTTTTCAATGTGACGGAAAGTGATGCGCCCCTTGGACAGGTCGTAAGGCGACATCTCCAGCGTGACACGGTCGCCAGCCAGGATGCGAATGCTGTGCTTGCGCATCTTGCCGCCCGTGTAGGCCACCAACTTGTGGCCATTTTCAAGCGTTACGCGGTAGCGCAAGTCTGGCAGCACTTCGTCCACTTTTCCGTTCATCTCGATAAGTTCTTCTTTGGCCATCAGTTCTCCTTTGGTATCAGGGTCTGGCCCTGTGGTTTTGTGTCGGCAAGCCAGTCCAGGCCCTGCGCGACTGCATATTCCAAGGCCGCAACTCGGCTGCCGAAGATCGGTGTGAAGGTGTAAACGTGGTCGTGGGTCTGTTGTCCTTGACCGCGACGAACAGATAAAGAAGCCAGGAAGTGTCCGGGCTGCTGCTTTTTAACAAGAGGGGTGAAACGAAACTTGCCGACGGTAAATGGCAATAAAGAGGTCGACAACATAAAAATTCAGTCTGTACCGGCGTCGACTGGGCCAACGCCATTACCCTGCTCTGATAGCGCATGAGCAAATGCGCCACGTTCTACAACGCGGCTGTGACGCTTGCCCGATGGAAAGTGTGAGCACCGGATCCGCTCGAGGCCGGTGAGCGGCGGCGGAGGTGTAGGGCGTGAGGGCCGTAACCTGTATCAGACCTTGTCGCAGTTGCGGTAAGCAAACTACTGCGACCCGGGTATTGTACCCGCTAAGCTGAGCTGGGCGGGAATAATGTTATTGACCGCGAACGCCTGTGCTTTTTGGTCCGCAAGGTTTTGACTTTTTTTGACCCCGACGATCAGGTTGCCATGCACGTACAAGTGCCAGGCATCAGATCACTTGATGTGGCTGTGACCCAGTCAAAGAGCGTTGGTGTGGTGGACCGAAGGAGGATCGAACTCCCGACCTCTGCATTGCGAACGCAGCGCTCTCCCAGCTGAGCTATCGGCCCGTGCGAGTCAAAATTCTAGATACGAGATGCATCACTCACAAGCTTTGCCGACAGGCGGCAAGACGCTACCCTAGATTTGCCAGGACGCTGGCGCATCGGCGCCGATACCCATCTTGGCAGCCGCTTGAATGCAGGTGGTGCTGTCGATGTCACCCCGGTCTTTCAGCGCGGTGAGTGCGGTCAGCACAATGTTGGCGCTGTCGACTTCAAAAAAGCGGCGCAGCACGGCGCGGGTGTCGCTGCGGCCAAAGCCGTCGGTGCCAAGCACGGTGTAGGGCGCTTTGAGATGGGTTGCAATCAGCTGTGGCCAGGCACGTACCCAGTCGCTGGCAGCGATCACTGGTGCATCACCGTCCAAACTGCGCCCCAGGTGGCTACTGCGTGGCGAATCCGCGGGGTGCAGGCGGTTGTGGCGTTCGACTTCGCGTGCCTCGCGCGCGAGTTCTGAATAACTGGTGGCGC
>JAURGS010000152.1 GCA_030833685.1 Rhodoferax sp.
GAGCAACCCGCCGATGACAATCAGAAAAACGAGCAGACGTACCCAGAGCAAATTAGAGGGATCGGTCCCTAGAAAAAGGGCCTGACGCAGAAAAAAGCCCGTGATACCCAAAACGCTGGCTAAAACCATCGCTCGTCGGGCAAAGCCACTCAGGTCTGCCTGAAGGTCTTGGAGCCTGTCAAAGCGGGGGATGATCTGGGGAAAAAATCGCATGGTTGGGTAATTCGGTGAACCGGCTCAAAACGGGAAGCATGCCGGTGCGAAAGACCTCCTGAAAATCGCGATTTTTCCGTGACTGTCGATTGAGCCCACGGCCTCGCGCAGTGAGTGTAAACCTTAAATTCCTTACGCTGCCAGGCTTGGCAGCTTGGACAGGCGCACACTTGGTCAAAGGTGAGCGGTGCAAAAGCAGCACCTTAGAATTCGTCTAAAGAGAAGGCGAAAAGATCAACCATGGGAACAACTGGCAAAGCAGCGGCAGGCAAACCACCAAGCTATGAGGCGGCCTTGGCAGAACTTGAGCAGTTGGTGGCCAAGCTGGAGGCGGGCGATCTGCCCCTGGACCAGTTGCTCTCGCAATACCAAAGGGGCGCTGATTTGCTGAAGCTTTGTCGTGATCGGCTGGCCAGCGTGGAGGAGCAAGTCAAGCTCCTGGACCAAGGTGTGCTCAAGCCCTGGTCGGATTCATGATCGAAGCGTCACGGGATTTTGCGGCATGGGTTGGCGCCAGCCAGGAGGCTGTCGAGGCTGCGCTGGCGCTTTGGGTAAGCGAACAAAGCGTATCGGCGCCGTCACACCATGCCCCTGCGGATTTGGTTCAAGCCATGCGCTATGCGGTGCTCGATGGTGGCAAACGGCTTCGCCCTTTGCTGGTTTTGGGCACCAGTGAATCAGTCAGCCAAGCAAGCCAAGCGGGCCAGACGGACACGGCCGCCGCGGCGGTTCGCACCGCAGCCTTGCGCGCAGCCTGTGCTGTTGAACTGATTCACGCCTACTCGCTGGTTCACGATGACATGCCCTGCATGGACAACGACCTGATGCGACGCGGCAAGCCAACCGTGCATGTGCAGTACGGCCAGGCCGGCGCGTTGCTGGCTGGCGACGCTTTGCAGGCGCTGGCGTTTGAATTGTTAACACCGGATGGCGATGAAGTCGCCCTTGCCATGCAGGCGAAGCTGTGCGCGATTCTGGCGCGTGCTGCGGGCTGTGCTGGCATGGCCGGCGGGCAAGCCATCGACTTGGCCAGTGTCGGCCTGACCTTGACTGAGGCGCAGCTGCATGAGATGCACCGGCTCAAGACGGGTGCGCTGCTTGAGGCCAGCGTCCTGATGGGGGCCTGTTGTGGGCACGCTTCCACTGAGACGACGGCGCACTTGCGCGAGTACGGTGCGGCCATTGGGCTGGCGTTTCAGGTTGTCGATGACATTCTGGATGTGACGGGCGACGCGAGTACCTTGGGTAAAACGCCGGGCAAGGATGCGCAGCACAACAAGCCAACGTATGTCAGTTTGATGGGCTTGGATGGTGCCAGGCGCTATGCAGACCATCTGCATCAGCAGGCCAGCGCGGCCCTTTCTCGCAGCGCCATGCCCAACACGGCTTTGCTGCGAAGCCTGGCCGACATGGTGGTGTCTCGTGTGGCTTGAGGCGCGCCATTCGGACCAGGCAGACGAATTAGACTTGCCACTGACCTTAGCCCAACCCTTGTTGCCCTGAGTCGTTATGAAAAAAGAGTTCCCTTTGTTGCAAGCGATTAACAGCCCGCAGGACGTGCGCGCGCTGCCCATCGAACAACTGGAGCCTTTGTGCGAGGAGCTGCGAAGCTATTTGTTGGAAAGCGTGGCAGGCACAGGCGGGCATTTGAGTTCCAACCTTGGCACGGTTGAGCTGACCGTGGCTTTGCACCATGTGTTTGACACGCCCAACGACCGAATCGTGTGGGACGTTGGGCATCAGACTTACCCGCACAAAATTTTGACCGGGCGGCGCGAACGGATGAAGACCCTGCGCCAGCTCGGTGGCCTGAGCGGCTTTCCTCAGCGCGCCGAGAGCGAATTCGATTCTTTTGGTACCGCGCACTCGAGCACGTCCATTTCTGCAGCGCTGGGCATGGCGCTGGGCAGCCGCATCAAGGGGGAGGACCGGCATGCGATCGCGGTCATTGGCGACGGCGCGATGACTGGCGGGATGGCGTTTGAGGCGCTGAATAATGCTGGAGTGTCGGATTGCCGCTTACTGGTGATCCTCAATGACAACGACATGTCGATCAGCCCACCGGTGGGGGCGCTGAACCGCTACCTGGCCAAGCTAATGAGCGGACAGTTTTATGCGGCAGCCAAGCACGCGGGTAAGGCTGTTTTAAGGGGTGCACCGCCCTTGCTGGAACTGGCCAAGCGTTTCGAAGAATCTGCCATGGGCATCGTCAAGCCCATCACCTTGTTTGAGAAATTTGGCTTTAACTATGTCGGGCCCATCGATGGGCACGATGTGAAGACCCTGGTCAAGGTTCTGGACAATATCCGCCACCTGGAGGGTCCGCACTTTCTGCATGTGGTCACCCGCAAAGGCCAGGGCTACAAACTGGCCGAGGCAGACCCCGTGACTTACCACGGCCCGGGCAAGTTCGATCCCGCCGTCGGGATCGTGCCGGCGCCCAAGCCGGCCAAGCTCACATTCACCCAGGTGTTTGGGCAGTGGTTGTGCGACATGGCGCAAAAGGATGCGCGACTGGTTGGCATTACCCCCGCCATGCGCGAGGGCTCGGGCTTGGTGGCTTTCGAAGAAAAGTTTCCCGAGCGCTACTTTGATGTGGGCATTGCCGAGCAGCACGCGGTGACTTTTGCCGCCGGATTGGCCTGCGAAGGCTTAAAGCCCGTGCTGGCCATTTACTCGACGTTTTTGCAGCGTGGTTACGACCAATTGATTCATGATGTGGCCATTCAGAACCTGCCCATCGTGTTTGCACTGGATCGCGCCGGGCTGGTCGGTGCAGATGGCGCCACCCATGCCGGCGCTTACGACATCGCCTACCTGCGCTGCGTGCCGAACATGAGCCTGGCCTGCCCTGCCGATGAGAACGAATGCCGGCAACTGCTCACCACAGCCTACGCGCAGAACTCGCCGGTGGCTGTGCGCTACCCGAGGGGTGCCGGCGTTGGGCTTGTGCCTGACCAGGGCCTGGAGGGTCTGCCTTTTGGTCGAGGCGAAGTCCGCCGACTTGGGGTGCGCTTGCTTTTTGTCGCGTTTGGCACCTTGTTGTACCCAGCGCTGGAGGCGGCCCAAGCCCTGAACGCAACGGTTATCAATATGCGCTGGGTCAAGCCCCTGGACGTGGACCTGCTGCTGCGGTGCGCGCGCGAACACGAGTGCCTGGTCACCCTGGAAGAAGGCGTGGTCATGGGCGGCGCCGGCAGCGCGGTGCTGGAGGCGCTGGCTGCGCATGACCTGGCCCGCCCGGTGCTGCAACTGGGCCTGCCCGATGCTTTCATCGAGCATGGTGATCCTGTCAAACTGCTGGCACTACAGGGCCTGGACGCTCGTGGTATCGAAGCCGCGGTGCGCAAGCGGTTCGGGATTGAAGGCGCTGCTTAGCCATGCAGGCAGCCTGAGCCAAGGCTGGGTAAGCTAGGGTTAACCCCAGCCACCAGGGCTTTTTCTTGTTACTAGAATGCCTCTTAGATCTCCACGCTTCCTGCTGCGTGCATTGAACGCGGCGTGTGGAGTCGATTAATAGAGAAAAGGAGTTGATTTATGGATCGTCGTTCCGTTATCAAGAACGCAGGCATCGCCGGCGTACTGGCCACTGGCCTGGCACCAGCCGTCCACGCTCAGGCCAACGTCCGTTGGCGTCTGACGTCGAGCTTTCCCAAATCACTGGACACCTTGTACGGTGTGTCCGAGGTGTTTGCCAAGAAAGTCAGTGAGATGTCTGGCGGCAAGTGCCAGATCACCACGCACGGCCCCGGCGAGCTGGTGCCCGCGTTCGGCACGGTCGACGCCACCAAGGCCGGCACGGTCGAGTGCTCGCACACGGCGCCGTATTACTATTTTGGTAAGGACCCAACATTTGCGATTGGATGCGCCATTCCGTTTGGCCTGAACAGCCGCCAGATGACTGCCTGGATGTATGACGGCAACGGCTTGAAGCTCACACGCGAGTTCTACGCTGGTATGGACATCATCAACTTCCCCTGCGGCAACACCGGTGCGCAGATGGGTGGCTGGTGGCGCAAAGAGATCAAGTCGCTGGCTGACATTAAGGGCCAGAAGTTCCGCACTGGCGGTTTCAGCGGCAAGGTTTTGGAGCGCATTGGCGGTATTGCTGCCAATATTCCTGGCGGTGAGATTTACCAGGCGCTGGAAAAAGGCACAATCGATGCGGCCGAGTGGGTGGGCCCGTACGATGACGAGAAGCTGGGCTTTTACAAGGTGGCCAGCTACTACGCCTACCCGGGCTTTTGGGAGGGTGGCCCTCAGCTGGACCTGCACGTCAACACCAAGGCCTTTGCCGCCTTGCCCAAAGAGTACCAGGCAATCATTGAGGCGGCAGCTGCTTTTGCGCACACCAATATGCAGGCGCAATACGATGTTCGCAACGCCGCAGCGCTCAAGCGCCTGGTGGCCAACGGTGCCAAGCTGTTCCGCTTCCCCAAAGACGTGATGGACGCTGCGTTCAAAGAGGCCATGGCCCTCTATTCCGAACTCAGCGCCAGCAACCCGGCCTGGAAGAAGATTTACGAGGATTATGCGAATTACCGCCGCGATGCCAACCTCTGGTTCCGCTTCACGGAGGCAACCTTCGACAATTACATGCAAAGCGTCAAGCTTTAAGCGTTTTTGGCTTGGGTACAAAAACCCCGCAAGCGCGGGGTTTTTCGTTAATACTAGCGCTTTCTTTGAGCCCGAGTGGCGGGGGTTAAAAACATGATGACATTGCTTTTGAAGTTGTCCAGGGCTATCGATGTTGTGTCGGGCTGGATGGGCAAGCTCAGCTTGTGGATGATTCTGATCACCACGTTTATCAGTGCCGGCAACGCGCTGATGCGCAAATTTTTCAGCCTCAGCTCCAATGCCTGGCTGGAGATTCAATGGTACTTATTTGCTGCGGTGTTCATGCTTGGCGCCGGCTACGTGTTCTTGTGCAATGCCCATGTGCGCATCGACTTTTTATCCTCCCGTATGTCGGCTCGCACCCGCAATTGGATCGACATTGGTGGCATCCTGATCTTTCTTTGGCCTTTGTGTTACCTGATGATCACTCTGAGCTGGCCGGTCGTCTCTAATGCCTACGAGACTGGCGAGATGTCGTCCAACGCCGGCGGGCTGATCCGATGGCCGGTGTTCGCCCTGATACCTGCCGGGTTTGTTTTGCTGGCGGCGCAGGCTTTGTCCGAATTGATCAAGCGCGTAGCTTTTTTGCGTGGGCAAGGGCCTGACAGCCTGGCGCACGAGGAGCTTTCGGACGAGGAGAAGCTGGCGATGGAGCTGATGCAGGCGGATGAGGCTGCGGCGGCAGCGGCGCAAAAGGCTGGGGTGTCGAAATGATTGAGTTGATGCAACAAAACTTCGTCCCCATTTTGTTTGTGGGGTTGTTGGCCTTTTTGCTGATGGGCTTTCCCGTGGCCTTTTCCCTGGCCGCAACCGGATTGGCTTTCGGCTTTCTGGGCATGGAGCTTGGTCTGTTTCCGGCCAACCTGTTTCAGGCTCTGCCCTTGCGTGTGATCGGCATCATGCAAAACGACACGCTGCTGGCAATTCCTTTTTTCACCTTCATGGGCATTATTCTGGAGCGCAGCCGCATGGCCGAGGACCTGCTGGCCACCGTGGCCCAGGTGTTTGGTCCGATTCGAGGTGGTCTGGCTGTGGCAGTGGTGCTGGTTGGCGCCTTGCTGGCCGCAACAACTGGCGTGGTCGCTGCTGCGGTGATTTCGATGGGACTGATCTCGCTGCCGATCATGCTTCGGTATGGCTACAACCGCACGATTGCC
Organism: Rhodoferax sp.; assembly: GCA_030833685.1. Classification (GTDB taxonomy): domain Bacteria; phylum Pseudomonadota; class Gammaproteobacteria; order Burkholderiales; family Burkholderiaceae_C; genus Rhodoferax. The sequence goes on from JAURGS010000152.1 coordinate 5,988, forward strand.
ACCGGCACGATCACCGCGTCGGGTACGCTGGCGCAGGCTTTGCCACCATCGCTGGTGCTCATTGTTCTGGCTGACCAGTTGGGTCGTTCCGTGGGTGACATGTACCAAGGCGCCGTCATTCCGG
>JAURGS010000153.1 GCA_030833685.1 Rhodoferax sp.
ATTATTTGGGCCCTGATTCTTGTCCCAGGCCTCATCATTCTGGCCGGCGCCTGGCGCTCGCGCAAACAGTCATCTGACAGATCATGAGCGGCAACAAAGTTTTGTTTGGATTTCACGCGGTCGGGGTCCGCCTGAAAACTGCGCCGCAAACGATTGCCGAAATACATATTGACCCAACGCGTCGGGACCAACGCATGCGCCAGTTTGTGGTGCGCGTTCAGGAGGCGGGCGTCCGTTTGATTGAATCCGATGGCATGCGGTTGGCCCGGCTGGCGGGACAACATGGGCATCAAGGTGTGGTGGCGCGCGTCACTGCGCACCAGGCAGTGAAATCGCTGGATGACTTGTTGCAGGACTTTGAGGACAGACAAGCTGATCTTGCGGACAATCAGCGCGACACCCTTTTGTTGCTGGTACTCGACGGCGTGACAGACCCGCACAACCTGGGGGCATGCCTGCGCGTTGCCGATGGCGCGGGTGTACACGCTGTGATTGCCCCTAAGGACCACGCGGCAGGTATCAACGCGGTTGTAGCCAAGGTGGCCAGCGGTGCGGCAGAGACTATTCCGTATTTCATGGTGACGAATCTGGCCAGAACCTTGCAGGAGCTCAAGGAGCGCAACGTCTGGGTGATTGGCACCAGCGACGACGCACCCAAATCTGTGTACCAAGTGGACCTGACGGGTCCTGTGGCGTTGGTGCTTGGAGCAGAGGGGCAGGGCATGCGTCAATTGACGCGCAAAACCTGCGACGAGCTGGCCTCGATTCCAATGAGGGGCGCCGTGGAGAGTTTGAACGTCTCGGTTGCCAGCGGTATCTGCCTGTATGAAGCAAGAAGACAGCGCGAATCTCGTCAATGAATTGACGTTTAAATCCAGCCCAAGGCGCCGGCTAAGGCACCAGCGCCCAGCAACCAGAGCAGGTGCACCTGGGTGCGCCAGACGATCAACATCACCAGCAAGCTCAGAACCCAGAGCCGCCAAGCCTGCGGCTCGCCGCTGTGGGCGGCGGACATCAGCCAGCCTGTAGAGACCAGTAAGGCAACGACCACCGGCGCCATACCTTGTTTGAACGCGCGCACACCGCGTTTGTCGCGGTTGTGATGGCCCCAGCGCGAGGCGACAAAGGTCAGCACGCAGCTCGGTATCAGCATGCCCAGCATGGCCAGAGTGGCCCCGGTAAAGGCCCCAACCCAGGCGACACCGCTGCTTAACTGCCCACCGGCGGCATTCAGACCAATATGCCAGCCCACCAGCGCTACAAACAGCATGTTGGGTCCGGGTGCTGCCTGACCAATTGCGATAGACGCGTTGAAGTCGGTGTCGCTAAGCCAGGCTTCGTGTCCTACCAGCCGTCGATGCATCTCTGGCGCAGTGGATAGCGCCCCCCCGACGGCCATCAACGACAGCAACAAAAAATGTCCAATCAGGCCGAGCCAATCAAAATTGGAGATCACGCTCATGGTTGCCAATCGTTGGGGAGTTTTTTCAGCCGAATGTAGGCGCCGATACATGCCGTGCCGCCAACCGTGATCAATATCCAAACCAGGGGCATCCCCAGGAGCGCTGAGGCGACAAAGGTGGCTGCGGTGGTTGCCAAAGCCAGCGCTTTGCCCAACACGTTGCCACGCAAGGCAGCCATCAATCGAAAGCCCTGTCCCGCAATCATGCCTGCGGCAACCGCTCCCATGCCCCGCAGTGCGCCCTTGACTTCAGGTACATCGGATACGCCAGAAAAGGTCACCGCCAAAGCAATCACCAGCAGCATCGGGAAGATCACAATACCTGTCAATGCCGCCAGCGACCCTCGCCAACCAAAGTACCGGTCACCCATCATCAACGCCAGATTGACGACGTTGGGGCCAGGCAGAATTTGGGATACCGACCAGTCCTCAACAAACTGACGTTGGGTCATCCAGTTTCGTTTGTCGACCAACTCGCGTTGAAGAACCGCAAGAACGCCGCCAAAACCCTGTAGCGCGATCCAGCTGAAAGCCCAAAACAGGTCGGATGGACGATTGGGCTTGGCTTGGCTCGCGCTGTGTTCCGTGGCACCCCCCGTGGCTGACACCTTGCCCAAATCAACGCTCACACCGGCATTTGAGGCCGGCGCGAGTTGCTGACACAACCAGCCGATGACTTTGGGCGACACACACATTTCCAAGTGACCCAGGCCTGAGAATTGCGTGACCTGACAGCCCTCTAGTGTTTGTTGAAGCTGAGGGTAGACGATGTTGTCCGTGTCTGTCAGGGCGATGTGAATCAATGATCGGGTGGGCGCTGCCTCGCTGTCAGCCAACTCACGCAACCACCGGCTTTGCCAGCGCATCTGCCCGCCATTGGAGGTGAGCGCCGCAGCTGCCAGCAGCGAGCCCTGATGGGGAGTGGCCAGTGTGATCACGCGCTCGACTTGCGCTGTGCCATAGGCTCTCATCCACGCCCGGATCACCAAACCACCCATACTGTGTCCAACCAGTGCGACGCGGGCCTGTCCAGTGGCTGCGATCAGCTTTTGCACAGCCGCTTCAATCGTGGCCACGTGCGTATCTATGCCTGAAAAAAGCGGTTCCAAATCGACTGCCAGCACCGTATGTCCACGGCGCCGCAATTCGGGTGTTAGGTCATCCCAGACCCGATGGTTACAGATGTAGCCATGGACGAGTACCACTGGGACAGCAAGGGCTGCATCGGGCGCAGCGGGTTCTGGGTGGCCAATGCCAGCATCACGAAAACTCCAGGGCTGGCGCAGCACAAACACCTTGACTGCAGCGCGCCATTCCTGCAACCACACCTTTAAAAAAAGCGTTACTGCCGTCCAACGCCGCTGGGGTGCGGCGGTGCTCGGCCAAGAGAGCACCATGCTGCTGAATGTCAGCAGAGCTTGCAGGCCAAGCACCGTCAACACCGCCCCGAGGGCCCCATTGACCCACACCTGATTGGTCGGCTGCCATGAAACACCTAGCCATACCCCTAAGAGCAACTGGGCAAGGTAAGACAGACGAAGCAAGTTTGCGAGCATGGGCAGGTGACTGAGAGAGGAGAGGCCGAAGCTATTGTCCAACAGTGGCAGTGACATTTATCAAAGCCTTCACAATCGCAAGGCGCCGGACATGTGTCATCCGATAGACTAGAAAAAGCGCACGTCTCAGTGTGGTGCGTTTGGTACAAAACTGATTATTGATGGGAGACGGCTGTGAAAAAGTCCTGTTTTTTTAGCGCGGTGATTGCAGGCGCACTTGCCAGCACTTATGTAATGGCCGCCGATGCGGATAGCGCGCAAGCTTTTTTAAAAAAAGAACGTTGTGGGAGTTGTCATTCCCTGGATAAGAAAAAAAGCGGCCCGTCATTGAAAGACATTGCCGCCAAGAACAAAGGTAAATCGGATACGCAGACCAGGCTTGCGGCGCATATTCTCAACGGCCCGATGGTCGAGGTAGACGGGAACAAGGAGGCGCATCCCAAGCCTAAGTCCAACGACTCGGCGGCCGTGAAGAACGTCGTTGATTACATTTTGTCGCTCTAGCCCTGGGTGGATTTGGTTTCTCAAGACTACTCTTTAAGGCGGTGCAATGACTAAATTCCTCAAGGCGATGCTCAGACGCTGGAAGCTAACGATAGGCGTTTTGTTTGGCTTGTTGGTGTTTTCGGTTTCTGTTGGGATATCTGGAGCCTATGTGCTGGCGTACACCAGCACCGAGGAGTTTTGTGTCAGTTGCCATGAAATGTCATACAGCTACGCCGAGTTCAAGGGCACGGTGCACGATACGAACCGAACCGGGGTGCGCGCCATTTGCACAGACTGCCATGTACCGCACGAACCAGGCCCTCTTGTGCTCGCCAAAATCAAGGCCTCGCGCGATCTGTACTACACCTATATCGATCCCACGATTGACACCAAGGAAAAGTTTGAGGCGCGGCGGGCTTATCTGGCGCATCGGGTTTGGAAAGACATGAAGGCCAGTGATTCGCACCAGTGTCGCAGCTGTCACCGCGCCGACAAGATGAACCCCGATCTTCAGTCCTCCAGGGCACAGGCTAAACACGCCGTTGCCAAGAAAGAGGGGCTGACCTGCATTGACTGTCACTTTGGCATTGCGCACAACGAGCCTGCAGGCCCAGGACCGCGCGAACTTTTTCCAGCGGCCGCCAAGAAACTTTGAGTGGTCTTTGCGGCTGCACCGCTGCCAAAGCGCCCCCCGGGGACACTGCTGGTGCGCTCAGGGAGGTAAGCAAATCGTCTACCATGTTCGTCTGTTTTCCCATATCAAATGGTCTCAGACAACATGAATGCGTCCTCGGCAATAGACTTTGCATGGACCCTAATCAGCACTCGGCAAACCATCTTGCCGCGCCATTTGGTGCAGCCTGGTCCCAATGAGGAACAAATTGACCTGATGTTTCGTGCGGCGGCGGCGGCACCTGACCATGGTTGTATTTGCCCTTGGCGCTTTATCCGCGTGCCTTTGGATCGGCGAGAAGCGCTGGCCGGTGCATTCGAGGCATCGCTTCGTGAGCGCGATGCAAGCGCCTCTGCGCAACAGCTTGAACAGGCTGCAGAAAAAGCACGTCGGTCACCATTTTTGTGCCTGGCGGTCGCCAGACTGGGACCCGCTGAGCCCGCTATCGAGCCGATGGAGAGAATGGTCGCGGTCGGTGCTGCCATTCAAAACCTGCTGCTTTTGGCGCACGCCATGGGCTATGCAACAAGCCTGACTGGCGGTCAAGGCTTGCAGCAAGCGCCCTTGCGCAATCTTTTTGGTCTCCAGGAGGGCGAACATGCGGTGTGCTTTATCAACGTAGGCACTGCCACCTATGCCAAGCCTTCGACGATACGCCCTGAGCCCAGTCACTTCGTCGATAGTCTGTAGGTGTGTGGCAAACTGCCACCTGGCAATTGCTACCAAAGCACAGAACAATGACAGACCCCAGAGACCGGATTGGGCCCTGAGATGAATACCCAAGACCATGAGTTTGTTTTGCCCCGCGATGACGCCTCACGCAGGGCTTTGCATAACGAGGTCCATGCGCGACCGCCGGCACGGATCGAGCTACCAGCGCTGATTACTCACATTGCTGTGCTGAACGCGGCGGTGTCCGTCGCGCAGGAACATGAACACCTGGCGAAACTGCCATTGACGGCCAGCCTGCAGACCGAAGACTTGGCTGGACAATTTTTGAGTCTTCATTTTCAGAAATGCACCCTGAAATGGGAACGGCATTCGGAGTTCACTGGCTACACCTTGGTGCAGGGATTGGGCGCTGACTTCGCCCTGACAGCTGCGCAACCGGATTTGTCGACGGCCTTGGCCTTGCCAGGCGACTGGTTACGGTCGATCCCAGGCCAGACTATCTGCGCCATCCAACTGGTGATGCTGGAGGAGGATTCTGGGGACATCCAGGTCTGGCTCGCGCAGGCACAGCGCTGGTTTGGTGGGCATCCTACTGTTGCATCATCCATGGGAAATCCCGTGCCAACGCGATCTGGGGCCTTAGGACACTCGCTGGCGATTACCCGATTTCATTTAGAGGACGACGGCTTTGAGCGCATGCTGGTGCTCGCTCACCCGGGAACCAGTCAAAACCGGGCAGGGCGCATTGCCCAACGACTGCTGGAACTCGAAACATACCGACTGATGGCGCTGCGGGGCTTTCCTATCGCCAGGGGGCTGGGGGCCTCTTTGGCGCAGGCTGAGGCGGCCCTGGCCAGTATTACCCAGCAACTTGAAATCAAAAGCACCTCGGATCAGTCGCTTTTGGATCAGTTGGTGGCGCTGGCCACTGGCGTGGAACGAATCATGGCTGAGCACGACTACCGTTTCTCCGCGACTGCGGCTTACCATGCTTTGGTCGAGCAACGTATTCTTGAACTTCGTGAAAAAGCCATCTCGGGGACGCCAACCATAGGTGAATTCATGCACCGGCGCCTCTCACCTGCCATGGCTACCGTAGCGGCGACGCGCAAACGATTGAACTCGTTGTCAGAACGCGTTGCCCGAACCAGCGAGCTTTTGGGCACACGGGTAAACATTGCTACTGAGGAACAAAACCGACAGTTGCTCGAGAAACTGACCAAAGGGCAGGCCATGCAGCT
>JAURGS010000154.1 GCA_030833685.1 Rhodoferax sp.
CAAGACCTGGCGCGCAGGGCACCAAATCGCCCTGCAGACAAATTGCGCCCTAAAGTGCGCAATTCATCCAAAAGCGCTTCAGCCGAAGAGTAGGTGAGTGTCAGGCGCTCCATGCTCATCACTGGCTCCGCAAAGCCCGCTTTCACCAGCATATCGCCCAGGTCATGCATATCGGTATAGGCGTGGCTAGGCTCGGGCCAGTTGAGGTCGCGATAGGCTAGGCGCAATTCCCGAAGCGTGTCGGGACCGAGGCAAGAGAACATCAAAAAACCACCTGTTTTCAGCGACTCTTGCCAGCGCGCCATGGTTTGGCCCGGCGCCTCATCCATATGCAAAGCCATGTTGGACCAGATCATGTCCACACTGGCCTCACCGTCCACGTAAGCCTGTACGCGGCCCCGACGCCAACGCGCCGCAGACCAAAACGGCGGCGTCAGGGCAAGCGCCGATTGACGCGCAGCATCCGCATTGGCCTCCCGTACCCAAACCTTGGCACTGGAAAAACGCTGCTGCAGTTGTCTGTTGACCCCTAGCCCCCCGCGCACTGGCCCCCAATCGAGCCAGACACCCGGTACTGTTTTGATGTAGTCCAGTCGGGCCAGCATTCTTTGCGCAACCTCCTCATGCAGCCATGGCGCAAGCGTTTGGGGCAGGTTGCGCCAGCGCTCAGCGGCAATCGGGTCGAGCGTGGGGGGGGCTAAGGCAGTCATCGGGCACGAGAAGCGGTTTGGGCGTATATTTTCCCGCATGCTGGCTACCATCACATCTTCTTTGGCGACTTACCTGCCAAGCCAATGCCGGATTTGCCATGCATGGCCTTCGCAGATTTTTTGCCCGCGCTGCTTGAGCCAATTTAGCCAATCGCAACCGCGCTGTCGCACTTGCGCAATCGCTTTGGCCTCAGGGGCCCACCTATGTGGCACCTGCGCAGTAGGCGTCACGCCGCTTCAGGCCTGCCTGTCAGCAGTTTCGTACGAGTTCCCTTGGGCCAGCGTCATTCAAGACTTTAAATTTCACGCCCAACCTGGGCTTGCGCGCAGCCTCGGGCAACTGATGCTGGCTCAGCCTGGCATCAAGTCGCTGTCAGCGGAGGCGGATGCTTTAGTCCCCATCCCATTGAGCAGCGAAGGTCTGCGCCAGCGCGGTTACAACCAAGCCATGCTGCTAGCCCAAGCAATTTGCTCACCCAAGACAAAAGATCGCTGGTTGATTCGTGCTGTCCAGTCAAGCGCCCAGCACACGCTCAAACGCACCCAGCGGCTGCAGGCGCTCAAAGGTGCGTTTGCCTTGCACGCAGAGGCAATTAAACAAATCAACAACAAGCATGTGGTTCTGGTGGATGATGTGATGACAACCGGGGCCACCATTTTTTCCGCCGCCCAGACACTGCTGGCGGGCGGCGCCAAAGCCGTCAGCGCTGTGGTTTTTGCGCGCACGGAGGAGAACCACGGGGCCTGAACCGGGCTGTGGCGCTTTGCGACAATGGGAGCATGTTTCACATTGTGCTGGTTGAGCCTGAAATCCCACCGAACACCGGCAACGCCATTCGGCTTGCGGCCAACACGGGCTGCACTCTGCACTTGGTGGAGCCCCTGGGCTTTTCCATGGATGACAAACATATGCGACGCGCCGGGCTGGACTACCACGAATACGCGCAACTCAAAACGCATAGAAGCTGGGAGGCCTTCATGGCGGATACGCGCCCGAACCGCGAGCGCATGTTCGCCCTGACAACCCGCGGTCAGGCGAATGTCTTCAGCACACGTTTTCAACCTGGAGATTTTTTGGTTTTTGGCTCCGAAACCAAAGGCCTTTCGCAGGCGGTGCGCACCCACTTTGGGCCGCAGCACAGTTTGCGGCTTCCCATGGTTGATGGCCAAAGAAGCCTTAATCTCAGCAATGCCGTCGCGGTGACCGCGTTTGAGGCATGGCGCCAATGCGGTTTTGCGCACGCCATACTGCATCCAACTGGCGCGTAAGGTAACCACCCATGTTCAGTCCTTCGCAAGCCGATGTTCGACGCTTTTTCTGTGGCGTCTACAGCAAGTCAAAAAGCCAAGAGCCCATGCAGGCCATTGAGACCCTCGCCGCGCTTTGGATCGCCGAGCACCCCGAGTACCACCCCAATCTGGCTGACCTGGATACAGCGCTGTCGCGCACGGGTGATGGGCTGACTGAGTCTGAAAACCCTTTTTTGCACCTGGCCATGCATTTGTCGATCAGCGAACAATGTTCGATCGACCAGCCCCGCGGCATTCGACAGGCCGTCGAATTACTGGCCAGGCGCAAAGACTCCTTGCACGAAGCACACCATGCTGCCATGACCTGCCTGGGGCAGATGATCTGGAATGCCCAGCAAAATGGCACCCAACCCGACGGCCAAGCATATGTGCAGGACCTGCAACGATTGGCCACCAGTGACTAAGCGGCGCAGCAGCCCCTCAGGCCACTAAACCACTGTAAGCTCACCTTCAACCTTTTGCCCGCCGACACCATGAAATTTCAAGGAACCAACAGTTACATTGCAACCGACGACCTGATGTTGTCAGTCAACGCTTCGATTGCCCTCAAGCGCCCGCTGCTGATCAAGGGTGAGCCCGGTACTGGCAAGACGATGCTGGCGGAAGAGGTAGCAGCCGCACTCGACATGCCCCTACTGCAATGGCATATCAAGTCCACCACCAAGGCGCAGCAAGGCTTGTATGAATACGACGCTGTCAGCCGCCTGCGCGACAGTCAGCTTGGCGACGGACGCGTCAAAGACATTCAAAACTACATCGTCAAAGGGGTGCTGTGGCAAGCCTTTACCGCTGAGCAGCCCGTTGCGCTACTGATCGATGAAATCGACAAGGCTGACATTGAGTTTCCAAACGATCTTTTGCGTGAAATTGATCGCATGGAGTTTCACTGCTACGAAACGCGCGAATTGATTCGGGCCAAGCATCGCCCACTGGTGTTCATCACCTCGAACAACGAAAAAGAGCTACCCGACGCTTTTTTACGGCGCTGCTTTTTCCACTACATCAAGTTCCCCGAAGCGAGCACGATGCGCCAGATTGTTGGTGTTCACTTCCCAGGGCTTAAAGATGAGTTGCTGAGCGCAGCAATGAAAACTTTTTTTGACGTGCGCAACCTGCCCGGCCTGAAGAAAAAGCCCTCGACCAGTGAGCTCCTCGATTGGCTCAAGTTGCTCATGGCCGAGGACATTCCTCTATCAGCCTTGCAAAGCCAGGATGACAAGGTCAGCATCCCACCGTTGGTGGGTGCACTCTTAAAAAATGAACAAGATGTGACCCTGTTTGAAAAACTGGTTTTCATGAACCAAAGGAACCGCTAAGGTGAAAGCGCCAACCTGGCCTGCCACTGTCACACTGCAAGGCGAACATGTTCGCCTAGAAGCACTGAGTGCCGACCATACGATGCAGCTCAGTGAGGCGACGCAGGATGGGCGCCTGTGGGAACTTTGGTACACAAGCGTCCCAGCGCCCGAGCAGATGGCTTCAGAAATTAAGCGGCGACAAGACCTGCGGCAAGCTGGCTCCATGCTGCCATTTGCAGTCATTTCTCTGATGGCTGGCCCCCACCACGGCAAAGCGGTAGGTATGACGACCTACATGAACATCGATGCCGCCAACAGGCGGCTGGAGATCGGGTCGACCTGGTACCAAAAGGCTGTGCAGCGCACTGCACTGAATACGGACGCAAAAAGGCTCTTGCTCACCCACGCTTTCGATGAGCTGGACTGCATTGCCGTGGAATTTCGCACCCATGTCCTCAATCACCAAAGTCGCCGCGGTATTGAGCGCTTAGGGGCCAAGTTGGATGGCATCTTGCGTTGTCACCAACTGAACAAACATCCGGCCGCGCTGAGCAGTGTGCGAGATACCTGCGTTTACAGCATCACAGCTGGAGAATGGCCTGCCGTGAAAGCGCATTTGACGCACCAACTTTTGAAGGCGCGCTAGGACTTCAGGGCAAGCCATGCTGATCGATTTTTTTTACACCCTTAAAGCGGCCAAATTACCGGTATCCGTGAAAGAGTACCTTGGCCTGCTGGAGGCACTGAAGGCCGATGTCGTCGGGCCCCGCAACCCGCAAGCCTGCTCCATGGACGATTTTTACTTTCTGAGCAGAGCCATCCTCATCAAGGACGAAAAGCATTACGACAAATTCGACCGTGCTTTCGCCGCCTACTTCAAGGGCGTCGAAATGGTCGCGGACTTCAATCAGCAGGTTCCTGCCGACTGGCTGCGCCAGGAACTCGAACGCCTGCTCTCCGATGAGCAGAAGGCCCAGGCGCCAAAAATGGGATGGGACGAGCTGATGGAAACGCTGCAAAAGCGGCTTGAGGAACAGAAAAAACGCCATGAAGGTGGCAGCAAGTGGATAGGTACGGGCGGCACCAGCCCTTTTGGGAACGGGGGCTTCAACCAGCAAGGGGTTCGCATAGGCGGTAGCGGTCGCAACAAGTCAGCCGTGAAGGTTTGGGAGCAGCGGGCCTACCGCGACTACGACGATACCCAGGAACTGGGCACGCGCAATATCAAGGTGGCGCTGCGCCGCCTGCGCAAGTTCGCGCGTGAAGGCCACGACCTGGAGCTGGATTTGCCAGACACCATCCGTGCCACCGCGGCCAACGCAGGTTACCTGGATATCAAAATGGTCCCCGAGCGGCACAACAACGTCAAAGTGCTGCTGCTCATGGACGTCGGTGGAACCATGGACGAGCATGTCGCCCGCGTTGAGGAGCTGTTTTCAGCAACCAAGACCGAGTTTAAGCATATGGAGTTTTATTACTTCCATAACTGCGTGTATGACTTCATGTGGAAGAACAACCGCCGCCGTTACGCGGAGAAATTCCCCACTTGGGACATCATCCGAAAGTACAACAAGGACTACAAGCTGATATTTGTCGGTGATGCAACGATGAGTCCCTACGAAATTCTGCAACCCGGTGGCAGTGTGGAATACCACAACGAAGAAGCCGGACTGGAATGGCTTGGGCGCCTGACGCAGGCATTCCCCAAATTTGTTTGGATCAACCCAGAGCCACAGGGTATTTGGCAGTACCGCCAGAGCATTGGCATCATCGCGCAGCTGATGAGCCAGCGCATGTTTCCATTAACGCTTCGAGGCCTTGAAGAAGCGATGCGACTGCTTAGCAAATGAGGACACTGCTCACTTGCCTGATTGTTCTGATGCTGGCCACGCAAGGCTGGAGTCAAACGCTGGCCCAGCCCGCACCCAAGGCGCCAGAAAAGCAAGCCTTTGACCTGCAGATCTCCGCGCCTGCCGACCTTCGTGCACTTTTGGAATTGCACCTGGAGCTTCAGCGCTACCGGTCTCTGGAAGACCTGAGCGATCAGGAAATTGATCGCCTAATCGAAGAGGCCCAAGCCGATGCGAACGACCTCGCTGCCACACTGGGTTATTTCAACCCTGTCATTCGCATCGAAAGAAGAAAAGGGCAAGGCCCGCAGCGCTTGGTGTTTATCAGCGCGCAGCCCGATCTGCCCGCAAAAATCGCTGAGGTCCATCTCAGCTTCTCGGGCCCGATTGCCACCGATACAGAGGCCACCAAGCTGCGCCAAGCCATCCTGGAAGACTGGAGTTTGCCTGCAGGGTCACGCTTCACGCAAGAAGGCTGGGATGATGCAAAACAAAAGGCTTTGCGCTTGCTCACGCGCCAGCGCTACCCCAGTGGTTCAATCGAAAAAAGCCTGGCAAAAGTCGACCCCGCCAAAGGAACTGTTGCCCTGCACATCGCGCTGGCATCGGGCGATTTGTACCGTTGGGGGCCGATGGAGATACAAGGACTGCAGCGTTACAGCAAGGACCTGGCCTACCGCCTGGCGCAGTTGCCAACGGGCGCGCCTTATGACCTGGATGCGCTGGTTGCTGTGCAGCGACGGCTTACCGACAGCGGCTATTTCGACAATGCCTACCTGAGCCTGAACGCAAACAGCGCACCAGAGGCCGCGGCAACCGTGCTCAATGTTCAGGAGGCGCCGCTCAAGCGGGTCAAACTTGGCATC
>JAURGS010000155.1 GCA_030833685.1 Rhodoferax sp.
GACAACGTCGAATCTTTCATCAAGTCAGTAAAGGCTGGTAACGGACGCTTGCAAGGTTTCGGTCACCGCGTTTATAAAAACTACGACCCTCGCGCGGCGATTATTAAGAAAGCCGCCTATGACGTATTTGATGTAACTGGCAAGAACCCGATGCTTGATATCGCACTGAAACTTGAAGAAGTTGCTCTCAGCGACGACTACTTCATCTCACGCAAGCTTTACCCGAATGTTGACTTCTACTCTGGCTTGATTTATCAAGCGCTCGGTTTCCCGATTGATATGTTCACGGTTTTGTTTGCGATTCCGCGCACTGTTGGTTGGATTGCGCAGCTCAACGAAATGATCGCCGACCCAGAATACCGGATCGGCCGCCCCCGCCAGCTTTTCACCGGGTCGCCACGTCGCCAGGTCAAACCAATCGCCGAACGTTGATCGGCCAGACCCCGCGCTCCCTGCCCAGACCTGCCCCAGCCCGTGTGCTGCGGCAGGTTTGTTTTTTGCGGCCGCCAGTACAGGTTTCGCACCCAAACCCACGGCTTAAAATCTCCCCTCTTCGATGGATAACACCATGGCAACACAACAATCCGCCCCTCACGCCCGAACGCTGTACGACAAACTCTGGGATGACCACGTGGTCCGCACCGAAGAAGACGGCACGGCGCTTCTGTACATCGATAGGCACTTGGTGCACGAAGTGACCAGCCCGCAGGCATTTGAAGGCTTGCGTCAAGCCGGGCGGCGCGTGTGGCGCACCAGCTCTGTGGTTGCGACGGCTGACCACAACACCCCAACCACGGGCTGGGAATTAGGCTACGACGGCATCACAGACCCGACCAGCAAGGAACAGGTCTTGACGCTGGATGCGAATATCAAGTCGTTTGGCGCTGCGGCGTACTTCCCGTTCATGTCCAAACGCCAGGGCATCGTGCACGTCATTGGGCCAGAAAACGGCGCCACTCTGCCCGGCATGACCGTGGTTTGTGGTGACTCGCACACCTCCACCCATGGGGCATTTGGTGCGCTTGCGCATGGCATTGGCACATCAGAGGTCGAGCATGTGCTAGCCACCCAGACCTTACTGGCCAAAAAAGCCAAAAACATGCTTGTTCGCGTCGAGGGCAAGCTACCCAGAGGTTGCAGCGGCAAAGACATTGTGCTGGCCATCATCGGCAAAATCGGTACTGCGGGCGGCACAGGCTACACCATCGAATTTGCCGGCTCTGCGATCCGCGCCCTCAGCATGGAGGGTCGCATGACGGTCTGCAACATGGCCATCGAAGCAGGTGCCCGAGCGGGACTGGTGGCGGTGGATGAAAAGACCATCGAATACGTCAAAGGCCGCCCACTGGCTCCCGGGCACAGCGTTGGCGGTTCTGGCGGCGCCTCCGTGGAGTGGACTCAAGCGGTCACCTTCTGGAAAACGCTGCACTCTGACCCTGGCGCGCATTTTGATGCGGTTGTCGACATCGATGCGTCGCAATTGGTCCCGCAAGTGACCTGGGGAACATCGCCCGAGATGGTTTTGGGCGTTGACCAGCGCGTGCCCGACCCAGACAAGGAAAAGGACGCCAACAAGCGCTCAGCCATCGAGCGTGCCTTGAGCTATATGGGCTTGGAGCCTGGCAAGCCGCTCAGCGATGTGCACGTGGACAAAATTTTTATTGGCTCTTGCACCAACAGCCGCATCGAGGACATGCGCGAGGCCGCCGCTGTGGTGAAAAAGCTGGGGCGCAAAGTCGCAGCGAACGTCAAGCTAGCAATGGTGGTTCCCGGCTCGGGTCTGGTTAAAGAACAGGCCGAGCAAGAGGGCCTGCACACGATCTTCAAGGCAGCGGGCTTTGAGTGGCGTGAGCCGGGCTGCTCCATGTGCCTGGCCATGAATGCCGACCGACTTGAGCCCGGCGAGCGTTGCGCCTCGACCAGCAATCGCAACTTCGAAGGCCGCCAAGGCGCAGGCGGACGCACCCACCTGGTCAGTCCTGCCATGGCTGCCGCCGCGGCCGTTCACGGGCACTTCGTTGACGTGCGCCAGTTCGTTTAACCCCAAGGAGTCTGCCATGAAGTTATTGATGACCTGCCTGACCATTCTCAGCCTCGAATCGCTGTCGGCGTGCAACACTGTCAAAGGCATCGGACAAGACTTGCAAAAAGCTGGCTCCAGTATCGAAAACGCGGGCAAAAAATAAGCTCTTATGAAAAAGTTTGATCTCCTCAAGGGGCTGGTAGCGCCCCTGGATCGCGAAAATGTTGACACCGACGCGATCATTCCCAAGCAATTCCTCAAGTCGATCCACAAAACGGGTTTTGGCCAGAACCTGTTCGACGAATGGCGCTATCTCGATCCTGGCTTTCCCGGAAAAGATCCAGCCAGCCGAAAGCCCAACCCCGACTTCGTGCTGAACCACCCTCGCTACCTGGGAGCCAGCATCTTGCTGGCACGGAAAAACTTTGGCTGTGGCTCATCAAGGGAACACGCCCCCTGGGCGCTGGATCAGTATGGCTTTCGCGCCTTGATTGCGCCCAGTTTTGCGGATATCTTCTTTAACAACAGTTTCAAAAATGGCCTTTTGCCGATCGTGCTGCCTGAGGCTCAGGTGGCGCGCCTGTTCGACGAAGTTGCTGCCTTTCCAGGCTATACCCTGACGGTCGATCTTCAGGCCCAACTGGTCATCAAGGCCGACGGAGAAAGTCTTCCCTTTGATATCCAGCCCTTTCGCAAATACTGCCTGGTCAATGGGTTGGATGACATTGGCCTGACCCTGCGGCACGCACAGGACATCAAGGCTTTTGAGGCTCAGCGCCTGGCGAGCAAACCCTGGCTGGCCAGGTCCATGTTGTCTTAAATTCTCTGCACACTGGGCGCGCCATAGCCCTGTTCATCCTCTCTGAAAGACCGTCATGAAAATTGCTGTGTTGCCCGGTGATGGCATCGGAACAGAAATCGTCGCCGAAGCCGTCAAGGTTCTCCAGGCGCTTGACTTGCCCCTGGAAATGGAAACCGCCTTGGTGGGAGGTGCCGCTTACGAGGCGCACGGACATCCCCTACCTGAATCCACCCTGCGTCTGGCCAAGGCCTCAGACGCCATTCTGTTTGGCGCCGTGGGCGACTGGAAGTACGACAAGCTAGACCGTCCTCTGCGGCCCGAGCAAGCCATTCTTGGGCTGCGAAAAAACCTCGGGCTATTCGCCAATTTCCGGCCTGCGATTTGCTACGCGGAACTGGTCGCCGCGTCTAGCCTGAAGCCGGAACTGATCGCCGGTCTGGACATACTCATCATCCGTGAACTCACGGGCGACATCTATTTTGGCCAGCCCCGTGGGCGGCGCACCGCCAGCGATGGCCACTTCCCGGGCGCCGAGGAAGCCTATGACACCATGCGATACAGCCGCCCTGAGATCGAGCGCATTGCACATGTGGCGTTTCAGGCGGCGCGCAAGCGCAACAAAAAGGTAACCAGCGTCGACAAAGCCAACGTGCTTGAAACCTTTCAGTTTTGGAAAGACGTTGTCACTGAAGTGCATCAACAATATGCCGATGTAACCCTGGAGCACATGTACGTGGACAACGCCGCCATGCAACTGGTCAAGGCGCCCAAATCGTTTGATGTGGTGGTCACCGGCAATATGTTCGGCGATATTCTGAGCGATGAAGCCTCGATGCTCACAGGATCAATTGGCATGCTGCCCTCAGCGAGCCTGAATACCCAAAATCAAGGGCTTTACGAACCCAGCCACGGCAGCGCGCCCGACATCGCTGGTAAGGGCGTTGCCAATCCCTTAGCGACGATTCTTTCCGCTGCCATGATGCTGCGCTTCAGTCTGAACCAAGCAGAGGCGGCCGAGCGCATTGAATCTGCTGTCAAGAAAGTGCTGGCGCAGGGCTTGCGCACCCCCGACATCTACAGCGAAGGCACGACCAAAGTGGGCACCCAACAGATGGGCGACGCCGTTGTGAAGGCCCTGGCTTAGGCCGGGCTCGCCTACAATAAGGGGCATGAGCGGCGTCACCATCACCAAGGGTCTGTCCATCGCCAGTCAGCTGCTGGCGATGCCGTTGCGCGCGCTCGGTATCAGAACCACGACCGGCAAGCGCTAGCAGCTACCGGCTCGTCGCGCCAGTACCGGCCAGACGAGCCGGATGTCAACGTTGGCCTTGTCACTTTTTTTGAGGCTTTGGCATGAGCACATTGGTTGGACTGATTGGCTGGCGCGGCATGGTCGGCTCTGTACTGATGGACCGAATGGTCCAGGAGAAGGACTTCGACCTGATCGAACCCCTGTTTTTCTCCACATCAGATGCAGGCGGGCGAGCGCCTTCCATGGCCAAAAATGAAATCCGCCTGCTTGACGCCCATGACTTGAGCGCGCTCAAGCGCTGTGATGTCATCATCACCTGCCAGGGCGGCGACTACACGACCGAGGTTTTCCCGAAATTGCGCGCCACCGGATGGGCTGGCCACTGGATCGACGCCGCCAGCACCCTGCGCATGAACACCGACGCCGTCATCGTTCTGGATCCGGTCAACATGCCCGTGATTGAAAAAGCAATGCAAAACCAGGGGAAAAACTGGATTGGTGGCAATTGCACGGTCTCCTGCATGCTGATGGGTGTGGGCGCCCTGTACAAAGCCGGGTTGATCGAGTGGATGAGTACACAAACCTACCAGGCAGCGTCTGGGGGCGGCGCGCAACACATGCGCGAGCTGCTGACCCAGTACGGCACGCTCAATGCGGAGGTCAAAGCGCTTCTGGATGACCCCAAGAGTGCGATTCTGGAAATCGACCGCAAGGTGGTCGCCAGACAGAGAAGCCTGAATGCAAACGAGACGGCCAACTTTGGCGTGCCACTGGGTGGGTCCTTGATTCCATGGATTGACAAAGACCTGGGCAACGGCATGTCCAAAGAAGAGTGGAAGGGAATGGCTGAGACTAACAAGATTCTCGGCGTTGGCGAGAGTTTTGGTACCCAGCCCATCCCCGTCGATGGCTTTTGTGTGCGCGTGGGCGCCATGCGCTGTCACAGCCAGGCCCTGACCTTCAAGCTCAAAAAAGATGTGCCGCTGGCAGATATCGAAGCCATGATTGCTCAGGACAACGCATGGGTCAAGCTAGTTCCAAACACCCGCGAGGCCACCCTTCAAGACCTCACGCCGGTTGCCGTCACTGGCACTATGACCATTCCGGTCGGTCGGGTGAGAAAACTCGCCATGGGCCCGCAATACCTTGGAGCGTTCACCATTGGTGACCAACTGTTGTGGGGGGCTGCCGAACCCTTAAGGCGAATGCTTCGCATCATTCTTGAGCGCTGAAGAGTCGCCGCGGCTCGGGTCAACGTATAGTGAGCCGGTAACCGTTTGAACTTTGAGTGCGCTATCTACCCTGAGAACAACAAACTAGCGTTAGACTCCGGCGAACGGGCGGACTTTGGCACAGTGCTGACAAGATTGCCTAGGCCGCCTGTACACAATCTTTGCAATGAGAGAGCTGGCGCCACGTAATCATCTGAAGATGAGCGACCGCCTGCCAGCGGATGGGAGCAAGTCAATTGAAAGTCAAGCGTAATCGATGGCCTTTGTCAAATCTGGCACTGGCTGTCATCATCAGTCTGAGCTCAGCACAGGCATTGGCACTTTCATTGGGTCGCGCGCAGGTACTTTCTGCGCTCGGCGAGCCTCTGAAGGCTGAGATTGACATTTTGGACATGACGGCGGGTGAAGCCAGCACCCTCACCACGCGCATAGCGGACCCGGAAGCGTTTCGGATGTCTGGCCTGGACTACAGCGCTGCCATGCCTGGCATCCAGCTGAGATTAGCGCGCCGAACCGATGGACGCTCTTTCATTCAGCTTACCGGACGTCAGCCAATCAATGAGCCATTCCTGGACCTTATTCTGGAGGCCAAATGGTCTTCGGGCAGGATTCTGCGCGACTACACGCTGCTTTTCGATCCGCCGCAGCTCAAGCCACAGGC
>JAURGS010000156.1 GCA_030833685.1 Rhodoferax sp.
CGCAGTGGCTTGAGCGCCATGGGCACCTGGGGGGGCCGGTGTTGCTCGATTCAGCAGCCCGCACTGCCCAACAGGCCGCTGACGCACTGAGCGTGACTCTTGGGCAAATCGCCAAAAGCATTGTTTTTCGCCGTTTGCCTGAGCACTCGGCTGTGCTGGTAATCGCCTCTGGTGACCGGCGGGTGGATGAGGCCAAGGTCGCACGGCGTATCTGTGAGGGATCACAAATACTGGCCCGAGCCGACGCAGAATTCGTCAAACAAAGCACGGGTTACTCGATTGGCGGTGTGCCACCCGTAGCGCATTTGGGTGCGCCTATCGTGCTGGTTGATCGCGAACTGGCTCGATTTGCCGAGATTTGGGCCGCCGCCGGACATCCGCATGCTGTTTTCAGGCTCACGCCCGATGACTTGTGTCGCCTCACTGGCCAGGCGTACACCGACGTGGTTCTGGAGTCGGGTACATGAGCCAGTACCCAGGCCACGACGCTTTGGCGCTGACAGCCCAAAAGGTCAAAGCGCTTTCGCGTGATGGTGCAGTTCCGTCCCCCTGTGTCTCTGTGTGTCAAATGGATGACCGCGAGGGCTTGTGTCGGGGTTGCTTGCGAACCATTGACGAGATCGCGCGTTGGGGCAGCGCTGGCGGCGCTTACCAGAGGCAGGTCTGGGCCTTGATCGAAAAACGGCTGGAGTTGCTTGAGCCATGAAGCAAATCGATTTTTATTTTGACTTTGTCTCGCCTTTTGCTTACCTCGCGTTTGATACTTTGCCGCAGGCTTTGCTGGGTTGCAGTTATCAGGTTCGTTATCGTCCGATTTTGTTTGCAGGCTTGCTCAAGACATACGGGCAAAAAGGACCGGCTGAAATTGAACCCAAGCGCATCTGGACCTACCGGCATGTGGCATGGTTGGCGCGCCAGCTCGGGGTACCTTTTCAAATGCCAACCCAGCACCCTTTCAATCCCTTGGGTCTGCTGCGTCTGGCCTTGGCGGTATCTGATGGTGAAGATCCCAACCGCCATGTGTGCGAGACGATTTTTCGCCAGGCTTGGTCTAGCGGACAAGACGCCTCAGCCCCAGAATTTACACAGCAACTGGCCACTGTGCTTGGCGCTTCGCCCGACCTGAGCAGTGAACAGGTCAAGCTGCGCTTGCGCCAGAACACCGAGGAGGCGATCGCCCGTGGCGTTTTCGGTGTTCCCACTATGGTTGTTGACGAGCAGATTTTCTGGGGGCTAGACGCGCTGCCAATGCTCAAAGCCTATCTGGACGGCGAGCCCGACTTGTCAGCCCACGCCGCCGCCGCAGGCCGGGTATTGCCATATGGCGTTTGATTTGTTCATCGGGCGCTTGATTCGACGCTGTAGCTGGCGTGTTGGTTCTGTGCGAGGTGCTTGGCGATCAACGCTAAGGCGGGGTCGAGCTGGCTTGCCAGCGTGAAGGGTGGGTTGATAACCCACATACCGCTGGCTGGCAGGCCAGGGCGTTGAAGTTCGCCGTCTTCATCGCGCGTTATCTTGCTTGATTTAACGGTCAGCGTGGCGTTGAGCCATAGTCGCCCGGCACGCTCAGACAAGGTTTTCAGGCGTTTGGGCAGCTCGTGCGCTTCGGTTCTGGGGATGATGGGATACCAGACCAGGTAAGTTCCTGTGGCAAAGCGCTTGAGTGCGTCAGCCACCATGTCGCTGACGCGGGCGTAATCATTTTTTAGCTCATAGCTGGGATCGCACAGCACCAGCGCACGACGGCTCGGTGGCGGCAAGAATTTTTTGAGTGCTTCGAACCCATCTTCTTGCGAGACCGATATTCGGGTTCCCGCCTCCAGCTGAGCGACGTTTGCCCTGAGGGTTTTTGTGTCGGTAGGGTGCAGCTCAAAAAGCTTGAGGCGGTCCTGGGGGCGCATCAGACGACTGAGGATGAATGGCGAGCCCGGGTAAACCGAGCGTTGGCCCTTGCTGTCGAAGCTGGCAACCAAGGCCAGGTAATCCTGCAGCGCCGAGGGGATGGCTTGGCCAGCTTGGCCCTCTAGTGTTTTGACCAAACGGGCAAAGCCCTCGTCGGCCTCGCCACTGGTGCGCGCGTAGTCTCCATCGAGCCGGTACAGTCCGGCGCCCGCGTGCGTGTCGAAAAAATGCACGGCGGTGTCTTTTTGCAGCAAATGCCCAGCCGAGGCCACCAAAACCAAATGTTTGAGGACGTCGGCGTGGTTGCCGGCATGAAAAGCGTGGCGATAACTGAACATGCAAGGATCTTACCCCTGCCCTTGGCCGGCTTTTTGTATAATGTTCGGCTTCGCAGCGATTTCGTGACTCCGCGGCGAAGAGTTGGGCTGGTAAATGCCAGTCTGACTGAAAGCCACCTAAGAGATTCCCGTTAGAGGAGTGCCGACCGTGGAAAAGAGTCCTGCAAACCTTACTTTGAAAGAAGTACTTATGTCTACCTTCAGCGCAAAACCCGCTGAGGTTGTGCACGAGTGGTTTGTGATTGACGCGACCGATAAGGTCCTCGGACGAGTAGCCAGTGAAGTTGCTCTCCGCTTGCGCGGCAAACACAAGCCAACGTACACGCCTCATGTTGATACGGGCGATTTCATCATTGTCACCAATGCAGCCAAACTGCGTGTCACGGGTGCCAAGTCCCTTGATAAGGTGTACTACCGGCATTCGGGTTATCCCGGTGGTATCTCGAGCACCAATTTCCGGGATATGCAAGCCAAATTCCCGGGCCGTGCCCTTGAAAAGGCGGTCAAAGGCATGCTGCCCAAGGGCCCCTTGGGCTACGCCATGATCAAGAAGCTCAAGGTGTACGGCGGCGCTGAGCATCCGCATTCCGCTCAGCAACCCAAAGTCTTGGAAATTTAAGGAGCCGTTAAATGATTGGTGAATGGAATAACGGAACCGGTCGTCGCAAATCCAGTGTGGCGCGTGTGTTCCTGAAAAAAGGCTCTGGCAAGATTGTGGTTAACGGCAAGGACATCCAGCAGTTCTTTGGCCGCGAGACCTCGATCATGATTTGCAAGCAACCCTTGGTATTGACGAACCACGCTGAAAGCTTTGACATCATGGTCAATGTTGCAGGCGGGGGTGAGTCTGGCCAGGCGGGCGCCGTGCGTCATGGCATCACACGTGCGCTGATCGATTACGACGCATCACTGAAGCCCGAACTCAGCAAAGCTGGCTTTGTGACGCGTGACGCCCGTGAGGTTGAGCGTAAAAAAGTGGGCTTGCACGGCGCGCGTCGTCGCAAGCAGTTCAGCAAGCGATAAAGCTGCGAACACCGCTGTAACGGCCGCCAGGATGCAAGTTCAGGCGGCCGTTTGCATTGTTGAGGTATCGGGCTGGTGAAACTCAAGCTACTGCTGCGTCGCTTAACAGTCAGCGCACCACGTATGGCGGTGCGCAGCACTTTGCCCTGGCCGCTTCGGTGGATAGCAATCGCCTTGGTGGCTGGGTTTTGTGCTGCCCTCGCTCTGTGGGCATTTGAGTTGGGCAAGGAACTTGCCGGGCTGGATCACGATATCAAGGCAGAGCTTCAAGAAGCCCGGACTGCAGTCCAGGATTTAAAGGTACAACTTGAGCAAATCACGCTGGAGCGCGATAAATCGCGTGAGGTTGCTAACACGGCTGAGACGCTGGTAACGGCCGAAAAAGTGGCTCGCGCACGCCTGGCAGAAATCAATCAGCAGCTCACCGAGGATGTTCAGCGTTTGCGCGACGATTTGGGCTTTTTTGAACAGTTGGTTACCGTGCCAGCGAAGGCGGCCTCGACCCTGTCCATACGTGGGCTTCAGGCACGTGTTGATGACAAAGGTGTTTTGCAGTGGCAAGCGATGATCGTGCAAGCGGCCAAGAATCCAGTGGCTTTTGAGGGAGCGCTGGAGCTGGTTTTTTCCGGCGTGCGCAATGGGCAAGTCTGGTCGCAAGTGGATTCCCAGAGTCCTCGGCGCTTATCGTTCAAGCAATACGCGCGTATCAACGGCAAGTTTGCAATCCCAACTGGGGTGAAAATCAAGACAGTTCTTGCCCGCCTGCGTGAGGGGCAAAAAGTGATTGCGACCGAAACCGCTAATCTTTGAGGTTGAACGACTCGCCTGGGTCAGCCCGGAATTTGTGAGGAAGATATGTTTGGAAAAAAGAATCCACCACCCATCAAAAGCCTGATCGCCGAGGGCACCCTGGTCGAAGGCGACTTGCAATTTGCAGAGGGTTTGCGCCTGGACGGTCAAGTCCGTGGCAAAGTCCTTGCGAGCGTGGATGGTCCGAGCATTCTTGTGATTTCAGAGCACGCGGTTGTCGAGGGTTCGGTGGCTGCTGATCACATCATCGTCAACGGTCGAATTAACGGCCCCGTGCTTGCCCGGCAGATGTTGGAGTTGCAGCCTAAAGCACGGATCACGGGTGATGTGACTTATCAAAACTTAGAAATGCACCTGGGTGCCATCGTGCACGGGACCCTGATTCCCCAGCTCGAGTCGACACCGCCTCAGGTTGCAATAGCCCTACAGGCGAACGTGGCAAATGACCACGACAAGAACTCTTGATCATTTTGCTGTACTATTCTTCCCAATTCGTTTGTCCCGCAGGAGAAAACCCATGAGCGCCGTCGCCGAAAACATCCAGACCAGTATGCCTGAGCCCATCGTCTTCAGCGATAGCGCAGCTGCCAAGGTGGCCGACCTGATTGCCGAAGAGGGCAACCCAGACCTCAAGCTTCGGGTTTTTGTGCAGGGTGGCGGGTGTTCGGGCTTTCAGTATGGTTTCACCTTCGATGAAGTAACCAACGAAGACGACACCACAATGACGAAAAACGGTGTCTCCCTGTTGATCGACGCGATGAGTTACCAGTATTTGCTGGGTGCGGAGATCGACTACAAAGAAGATTTGCAGGGCGCCCAGTTCGTTATCAAAAACCCGAACGCCACCACCACCTGTGGTTGCGGCTCGAGTTTTTCAGTTTGAGGCCTGCGTGCGCCTGACAGGGCCTTCGTAAGATATCAAGCGGGGTAGAGGGCGCCCAGAATTCGAGGGCCCGCCGCGCCAGTGGCGCTGGGCACATTGCCGGTTTGTTTCATAAGTGTTTGGCGCGCTAACCAAGCGAACGCCGCGGCTTCTACCTGTTGTGCCGGGAGTCCGTGTGCATCCGATTTGTTGACCGACACGCGCGGCAGCAGTCTCGCAAGTCGGTTCATCAGATCGGTGTTGAGTGCACCACCCCCGCAAACCAGCAGCTGATCACAGCCAGGCGCCCAGCGCGAAACGGCTTGTGCACAACTGCTGGCTGTGAGTTCAGCCAGCGTTGCTTGCACGTCTGCAGCATTTGACTGGGCCCAAGGACCAGACTTTGCGCTGAGCCAGTCAAGATTAAACAGGTCTCGCCCAGTGCTTTTGGGCGCATCCAGTGCGAAATAGGGCTCTGAATAAAGTCGCCTCAGCAGGTCGGGCAGGACCTGCCCGCTAGTCGCCCATTGCCCCTGATGGTCGTAGGCCAGTCCTTGGTGAAGTTGGCACCAGGCATCTAACAGAATGTTCCCAGGTCCACAGTCAAAGCCCAAGAGTTTGTCGTTTTGCTTTGACATCAATACGGAGAGGTTGGCAATGCCACCGATGTTGAGTACGCAGACCTGGCCATCGATCTGGCCGAATACCGCTTGGTGAAAAGCCGGTACCAAAGGCGCGCCCTGACCGCCCGCCGCCAAATCGCGGCTACGAAAGTCGGCGATAACCGGCAATCCGGTTTTTTCGGCCAGTAATGCTGGGTTGATCAGCTGCAAGCTGTAGCGTTCGTGGCTTGCCCCTTTGGGCTGGTGACGCACGGTCTGTCCGTGCGCGCCGATGGCATGGATCGGCAGCGCGGTGCTCTCCTTGCCTGCGGCTT
>JAURGS010000157.1 GCA_030833685.1 Rhodoferax sp.
GCGCCCCTGTCGACGCAGGTGTTAGCACCAATTTCCACATCGTCACCAATATGCACCGCGCCTAGCTGCTCTATCTTTTCCCAGCGTGCACCGTCTGGCGCAAAGCCAAAGCCATCTGCTCCGATAACCACACCCGAGTGAACGAGGCAACGCTGCCCGATGCGACAGTTGGAACCCACGGTGACACGGGCTTTGAGCTCGGTATGGGCGCCAACGACGGCGCCATGTTCGATCACGCACAAAGCCCCTATCACCGCAGTGGGGTCGATATGTGCATGGAGGTCGATGACGGCAGAAGGATGGATCCGCACGCGTTGCGGTGTGGGCAAATGTTGTTTCCACAATTGCGTGAGCCGCGCAAAATACAGATAAGGGTTTTCCGTGACGATACAGTCGCCACGTCGGCGGGCTTGCGCCTCTAATTCGGGCCCAACAATCACACAGCCCGCTTTTGAATTTTCTAACCGAGCCAGGTACCGCGCCTGGCTAATAAAACTCAACTGAGCAGCGCCTGCTTCTTCCAGAGAAGCTAGGCCTTCGATCCGGCGGTTGGCGTCTGCATACAGCGTGCCTCCCAGGGCGTTGACGATGGAGCCAATGGTTAGCGCCACGCTACTGCAAAGCCGAAAACGTTATTTCACGCCAGGCGCACTCAAGGCCTTGATCACCTTGTCCGTGATGTCATTGCGAGGGTTGACATAAACGGCTTCCTGGAAAATAAAGTCATATTTTTCGGCAACAGCCAAGTCTTTGATCGCCTTATTGGCACGTAATAAAACCTGCTGTAACTCTTCGTTTTTGCGAGCATTCAAATCCTCCTGGAACTCGCGGCGTTTACGCTGGAAGTCACGGTCCTGATCGAGCAGTTGGCGTTGCTTAGCAAGACGCTGCGATTCAGGCAGGGTTGTGGCATCGCGCTCAAAGGCCTCGCTCTCGGACTTGAGTCTGGCACCAAAATCGTTGATTTCTTTTTCACGCTTGGAAAATTCCTGCTCAAGCTTGGCCTGCGCGACCTTGGCAACACCAGCCTCTTTCAGCACCCGATCCGTGCTAACAAAACCCAGCCGTAATTCCTGCGCGAAGGACGAACCCAAGGCAAGGGCCAACAGAAGCCCCAGAGAAATCATTCGAGCGAACTTCATGATCAAAAGCTGGTTCCGATTTGAAATTGAAGAGTCTGAATTCTATCGCCATCGAACTTTTTCACAGGCTTGGCATATGCCAGTCGCAAGGGACCCACCGGTGACACCCAACTGATACCTATGCCAGTCGATGCCCGCAGGCTATTTGCGTCTGTGTTTACACCCCCTGTACCTGACACCATACCCATGTCAAAAAAGCCATACATCCGCAGCGTTCGATCGGCACCCGCACCGGGCAACGGGGTCTGGAACTCCACATTCGCATTGAATTTTTGGGTGCCACCCAAAACTACGCCAGCCGAGTCGCGTGGCCCCAGTGAACCCTGCTCAAAGCCGCGCACTGACCCCAAGCCGCCACCAAAAAGACTCTTAAACACCGGGAACACGCGCTCACCGATAGAAGACCCTGCGGCGACATCCGTGTTGAACGCAATGGTGTACTTCTTAGTCAAGGGCATGTACTGCTGAAATTGGTAACTCCCCTTGACGTAACGTGCGTCCCCGGCGGGTGACCACTCCAAATTCGCGCGTTGCAGGCGCCCCCTGGTAGGAACCAAGGCACTGTCACGGCTATCGCGGGCCCAACCCACCGTCAGCGGCAAGGCCGTGCTAGACGCGCCATAGTTGTTCACATACGTTTGGTAACTCGAAGGCAAACCCGTACCAGATTGAATGTCTGTCGCTTCAGCGCCTGCACCAAAATAAACGGTGTCCAATTCTGTAAAGGGCACACCGAAACTTAAGTTCGCGCCTGTGGTGACCAATTTGTAATACGACGCATCCTGGTAAGGGCTGCTGGTACGGTGGTAAAGCGCAGCCGTTCTGGAAACACCATCCGCAGTGAAGTAAGGATCTGTGGTGCTGATGTCTACCACTCGATTAAATTTGCTGGTGTTGACTTGAATGCCCACTGAGTTACCGGTGCCAAACGCATTTTGTTGAGTGATGCCAAACAAAAATCCCAGGCCCTCGCCACTGGAGTAGCCCGCACCCAAGCTAAGACTGCCTGTGGGTTTCTCTGCAACATTAACCACCAAGTCGACCTGGTCTGGCGCTCCAGGCACCTCACGGGTTTCCAGAGAAACTTCACCAAAAAAGCCTAGCCGGTCCACACGATCCCGAGAACGACGGATCCGGTCAGCGTCGTACCAGGCTGCCTCTAACTGCCGAAACTCACGGCGGATCACCTCATCACGGGTTCGGGTGTTACCTGCAACATCAATACGGCGCACATAGGCTCTACGCGAGGGCTCTGCCCGCAGAGCCAAGCGCACCCGGTTGTTGGTGCGGTCGATCTCAGGGATCGCCTCAACCCTGGCGAAGGCGTAACCAAAATTGCCAAAGTAATCTGTGAAAGCACGCGTCGTTTTGGCAACATCGTCGGCGTTGTAAGGCAAACCAGGCCGCACAGCTACTAAAGCCTTGAATTCGTCATCCTTGGCCAGGTAGTCCCCCTGAAGCTCAACTGCGCTGACCAAATAACGCTGGCCCTCCGAGATATTGATGGCAATTCCAATGTCCGTTTTATTGGGCATGATGGATACTTGCGTGGAATCAATCTTGAATTCCAGGAAACCCCGCGTCAGGTAGTACGACTTCAGAGCCTCCAGATCAGCATTCAATTTGGCCCGGGTATAGCGATTGGACTTGGTGTACCAGCTCAACCAACCACCCGTGTCCAATCCAAGCTGGTCCATCAGAGTCGCCTCGTCGAAAGCCTTGTTGCCCACGATACGGATTTCGCTAATGCGTGATGCCTCACCCTCACTCACGTTAAACGTCAAGTTGACCCGGTTGCGTTCAACCGGCGTGACCGTGGTCAGCACATTCACCGCGTAAAGGCTGCGGTTCAGGTACTGGCGTTTGAGCTCTTGCTCCGCACGATCCAACAAGGCTTGATCGAATGCGCGACCTTCGGTGAGACCGATGTCTTTAAGGGCTTTGGTCAGCGCTGCCTTATCGAACTCCTTGTTCCCGACAAAGTTGACTTCAGCCAAAGTGGGACGCTCTTGCACCACCACAATCAACACATCACCGCTGACCTCAATTCGAACGTCCTTGAACAAGCCCAGCCCAAATAGGTTGCGGATCGCCAGTGCACCCTTCTCGTCGTTGTACTCATCGCCCACCTGCAAGGGCAAAGAGACAAACACCGTGCCGGGCTCGACCCGCTGCAAGCCCTCTACCCGGATATCACGCACGGTAAAAGGCGTCACTGCAAGTGCGCTGTGCACCAAAAGAATTAGTCCAACAAAAACAAGCGCAATTTGACGAATAAAAATCGACATAGACAGTTTTAATCGTTTCAGAACTCGAAGTCTCGCAGCCGCTAGGCCCCGATCAGGCGACTCACGTCGTTAAATATCGCCAGAGCCATCAATGCCCCCAGCATCACAACACCCAGCTGCTGAAGGCGCGCAGCCCACAAATCCGACACGGCGCGCCCGTGACACACTCCCAAAGATAATACATCAGGTGCCCACCGTCCAAGACAGGCAAGGGCAGGAGATTGAGTACACCCAGGCTCACGCTGATCAAAGCCAAAAAGGTGAGATAAGCGGCCAGCCCCACCGCGGCAGATCGTCCTGCGTAGTCGGCAATCGTCAGGGGGCCACTGAGGTTTTTGACTGAGGCCTGGCCCGTTAGCATTTGGCCCATCATGTTCAAGGTCAATCCGGCCACCTCCCAGGTCTGCGACCAGCCTTTTTCCAACCCCTGCCACCAACCAAACTCCACCTGCACGGTCTCCACAGGCGAGCCCACGTAAGCGGCGATTCGCCCGATGCTGGTCCCACCGTCAAGCAGCACATCGGGATGTACGGTGACATCCAAGGTCACACCGCCTCGATTAAGCTTCCAGCGCTGAGGCTGCACCGTGCCCGACGCACCAGACTCACGCACCCACCGACGCAGTTGCGCGCCGTCATGCACAGCCCGTCCATCAATCGAAAGAACCTCATCTTTAGCCTGCAGTCCCGCGCGTGCAGCAGCCCCACCAGCGACAACCTCGCCCAACTCAGCCCGTGTGTACGGTCCCGAAATCCCCAGTTTTTGCATCAGGCTGGCATCAATTTCGCCAGCCTCAAAACGACTCAAGGCCAGGTTGCGGATCTGGGCGGATTGGCCGCCCGCGCTGTCGACCTGCAGTTGCAGGTCCTGTCCCTTGACAGCAGCCTGGGTAATCAGCCATCGCACCTCTTCAAAGCTGCGCACCGGCTCGAGCTCCTGATCGGCCACGGCCACCGCAGTGACGCGATCGCCACCCACAATCTCGGCCGCTGCAGCCAAACTGTCTGGCGTGGGGTGCGGCAAAACAGGCGCGGCCTGCATCACACCCATCCAATTGACCGCGGCGTACAGCAGCACCGCCAGGGCCAAGTTGGCCAGTGGGCCGGCGGCCACGATTGCGCTTCGCCGGCCCAGGGACTGCGTGTTGAACGCGAGGTGCCGTTCTTCAGGGGCTACGGTCATTTCGCGCTCATCGAGCATCTTCACATAACCACCCAGGGGGAATACGGCCAGCACAAATTCCGTTGCGTCACGCCCTGATCGCCAACGCAACAAGGGTTTGCCAAAGCCCACTGAAAAACGCAGCACCTTGACGCCGCAAGCACGCGCCACGCGGTAGTGCCCGTACTCATGCACCACGATCAACACCGCCAGGGCAGCCAAAAATGAGAGTGCCGTCATCATCGTGTCAAACGCCCCATCACCAGACGCGCTGCTTCACGAGATTGCGTATCCAGCGCCAGCACATCTTCCAAAGAGTGCAATGGCGGGGGACTGAGCCTCTCCAATGTTTCCGTATTGACCGTGTAGATTTGGTCAAAGCGAATGGCGCCTTGCAAAAAACCAGCGACTGCGATCTCATTGGCAGCATTGAGCACCGCAGTCGTGCCCGGTGGTGCAGACAACGCCTGCCACGCCAGCGCCAGCCCCGCAAAGCGCTTGGGATGTCCATGCTCGTGAACCGACTCGAACGTCATGTCAGCCATGGCAGCAAAGTCCAGCGCGGAGGCACCCGAGATCACGCGCTGCGGCCAGGCCAATCCGTACGCTATGGGTACCTTCATATCGGGTGTTCCCATCTGCGCAAGAACCGAGTGGTCGCAAAACTGCACCATGGAATGCACAATGCTTTGCGGGTGAATCACCACCTCGATCTTCTCGGGCGTAACGCCAAATAAATAGCGTGCCTCGATCACCTCCAAGGCCTTGTTCATCATGGTGGCGGAGTCCACCGAAATCTTCTGCCCCATGACCCAGTTCGGATGGGCACAGGCCTGGGCTGGCGTGATATCGCCAAAACTTGCCGGATCACGGGTGCGAAACGGCCCGCCCGAGGCCGTCAAAATCAATTTGTCAATGCTCTGTGCCCAGGTCGTGCGATCACTCGGCAGGCACTGAAAAATCGCCGAATGTTCACTGTCAATTGGCAGCAGGGTTGCACCACCTTGGGCCACGGCGGAGAGAAAAAAATCACCCCCCACCACCATCGCCTCTTTGTTAGCCAACAGCAGCTTCTTGCCCGAACGCGCCGCAGCCAGACAGGGCGACAACCCGGCAGCACCAACAATCGCGGCCATCACCGTGTCCACCTCGGCGCTGCAAGCCACCTCATCCAGAGCCTGCGCGCCCGACAACACCTGGGTCTTCAAGCCGAGCTCACGAACCCGCTGCGCCAGGGTGCGGGCGTGCACAGGCTC
>JAURGS010000158.1 GCA_030833685.1 Rhodoferax sp.
GGATGTTTAGCGCGGGCGTGGTAATGGCGCAAGCGAGTGCTCCCCTGGCGACACCAGTGAAGGCCGGCGAGCGACTGAGTGACTGGTTGTTGCGCAACGCAGGTCCACATTCGGATACGACTGCACTGCACTGGCGGGTGTGGGCTGAGCGTGCACCTCAAACCCGGCTACAGCAAGCGATTTTGGATGATTTGAGCGGGTTTCCGGTTTTGCAAAGCTTTTTTCAAGCCTTGCCCGTCACGGGACGCCTGCGGGTCGCAATTGCCGACGCCCGTTGGCTACAAGCTGCGCCAGCGCAAGACCCCGTACTGCAAGAGGGTCATCAGGTTATTTTATTTGCGCGCCCCTCAACTGTTCGGGTTTTGTCCCAGACTGGGCAGCCATGCGATGCGACCCACCGTGCTGGCGCCCGTGCGATTGATTACCTGAAGGCTTGCTGGGGCTCGGATGCGGCCAACACAGCGGACTGGGTGTGGATTGCCCAAAGCGATGGGCAAACCCAACGCTATGGCATTGCAAGCTGGAACCAGGAGCCGCAGACAGAGCCGGGTCCGGGCGCCTGGATTTGGGCGCCTACGCGGGACGCCTTAGTCGCTGACAGCACATCAGACAACATAGTGCGTTTTCTGGCCACGCAGTCTCCTGAGGTGGGTTTGGGCAGAAACCCAGTTCAGCTTGGATTGGATTTGCAGGCTGACTTTGTTGCGCTGGGTTCGGCAGAGCGTCGGCCCACGGCGAGTGATTGGGGTGAGATTGGTTTGCTCCAAACGCCAACCGCCCGCATGATGCCAGCCGGTGATGCGCGCTTCCAGATCAGCCGGGTTGCGCCCTACACCCGAGGAACTTTGATGCTGCAGCCATTGGATTGGCTAGAGGCAGGGTTTCGATATACGGACACTTCTAACCGGTTGTACGGGCCTGCTATTGCGGGGACTCAGTCTTACAAAGATAAATCCCTTGATTTCAAGATCAGGGTGTCGGAAGAAACCGCTTTTTGGCCGCAGACGGCCCTGGGTGTTCGGGATCTGGGTGGCACCGGGCTTTTTTCAGGCGAGTATGTGGTGGCCAGCAAGCGCTGGGGTGAGTGGGACGCCAGCCTCGGAGTCGGCTGGGGTTACTTGGGAAACCGACGTCATTTGCGAAATCCTTTGTCCCTTCTGAGTCCGCGACTCGCTGACCGACCTTCTGCCGAAACTGGCCAAGGCGGTGTACCTAGCTTGTCGACGATGTTCAAGGGCCCCGCGGCGCTTTTTGGCGGGGTTCAGTGGCAGCCTGTGGACAGCCCTTGGACCTGGAAGTTTGAGCTCGACGGCAACAATTACCAGCGCGAGCCTCAAAACAATAATCAGATTGCCCGCTGGCCCTTCAACCTGGGCGCAACCTACACCTACAGCCCAAATATTGACTTTTCCTTGGGTTTGGAGCGTGGGCGAGCGGTGATGGTGGGGCTGACCCTCCATGGTGGCCTGAATGCGCTGTACGCCCCCAAGTTGCTAGACCCGCCTTTGCCAAAGGTGTCCACGCCCAATGTGATGATGCAAAACCAGGTCATCGGAAGTACTGCTCAGAGCGTAGAGGCTTTCACAGGTTGGAAGGTGTCTCAGATTTCTTACCAGGGGCCACTGCTGACGCTAGTTGCCCAAACTGACAGTGCGTTGTATGTCAGTGACCGAATTGAACGGATAGTCGTGATTTTGAACCGAGATGCGCCGATTTCGGTTGAAAAATTTCGTCTGATTTTGACGCACGGCGAAACTCCCTTGACGCAGCTAGAAATTAATCGGGCAGAGTGGTTATCGCAACGGCTGACGCCTACGCCGCCAACGTTGGCGCTCAACCCAGTGCAAGCTTCCCCCTGGCCTCACCAGGTGCAACTCTTGGATGGGGGAGGTATTCCGTCCAGTGGCTCCAAATTTGACTGGGGCCCAAGTTTTGGACAAATTTTGGGCGGACCCGACGGGTTCGTCTTGTACCAGTTTGGATACAAGGCAAGTTTTCATCACGCGCTGACCCCCAGTACTTGGATCACCGCCGACTTTAACTTTAGGCTGTTTGATAACTATGCTGGTTTCAAATACGATGCGCCAAGCAACATGCCGCGCGTGCGTACAGATTTGCGAAAGTACAACCTTGAATCCCGGTTGACCATGCCTGTTTTACAGGTGACGCGCTTTACACAAATCGCTCAGAACCAGTACTTGTCCCTTTATGGCGGCATGCTGGAGTCGATGTATGGCGGATTTGGGGGCGAATGGCTGTACCGGCCATGGAACAGCCCTTTTCACCTAGGCGTCACAGTTAATCACGTGCGTCAAAGGGGCTTCGCGCAGGACTTTCGTTTTAAAGACTATTCTGTCAATACAGGTCACCTGACGGTCTCTTGGGACACCGGCTGGCAGGATGTACGGGCGGCACTTAGTATGGGGCAGTATCTTGCTGGTGACAGAGGCCTAACGCTGGATTTAAAGAAATCTTTTCCCAATGGCGTAAGCATGGGTGCGTTCGCTACCAAGACCAACGTATCTGCGGAGCAATTCGGTGAAGGTAGCTTTGACAAGGGTATTTACGTGAGCATTCCCTTAGATGCAATTTTGCCAAAATCGGGCTCGGGCTACGGTAATGTGCTTTGGCGCCCGCTTACGCGCGACGGCGGTGCAATGTTGGCCCGCAAATACTCCCTTAGTGAATTTACAAAGCTGCTGGATTCGCGCGCGTTGCTCTGGCGTGAGAACAAACCGGCTGGCTTAATTTCTGCCCCCAATGACAGCTATGTTCTGAGCGAGCCTGCGCCCAACTTGTCGGAATCGATTTTGCCCGGGGCGGTGAGTCTGGGCCGCCAGACTCGGGATATTCCTAGCTCTTCTTGGCTGTGGGCGGGCAGCGCTGTGCTGGCCTCAAGCCTGCTAGACAAAAAGACGGACCGCTGGCTTGGCCAGCGACAAGGCACAGGCTGGTCGCGTTTAGGAACTTTGGGGGATAAGTTACCCCTGACCATGGCGCTGGGTACCGGGCTGCTGTACACCGGCATTGCAGGCCAGGATGCAGCGCAGACTGCCGAGGTCGCGCTCAAAGCTGGGGTCTACACGGTGGGCGCCAGTTTGCTGACCCGCTATGTGGTTGGGCGTGGGCGTCCGCTAGAGGGCCAGGGTCACGCCAGCTTCGATGGATTTAACAAGTCTGCTTGGCAGTCTGGTTTTCCGTCCAACCACGTGGCGCTGGCCTTTGCACTGGCCACACCCTACGCCCAAAGAAACGCTGCGAACTGGGCTTATGGTCTGGCGGGCCTGACGGCTTTGGGGCGAATGCAGAGCAGGGACCATTGGCTTTCAGATGCCGTTGCAGGCGGCTTGCTTGGCTACGCGATTGGCACCATGGTGGGCATGCAGCCCAAGTCGCCCAAAGATATGCGCCTGAGCGCCACGCCAAATTCCGTTGTGGCTCACTGGGCTATTGACTGAGTCGCGGGCGCAAGCCGTTTTGGTTACCCGCGAATGGGCTGTTCAGAGAGCAACTCAGCGCTGCCCTAAAGCCCGCCGCCAACTGGTGCGCAGCCGAGCCATCTGCTCGGCGGTCTCGGGCGTCTGGCTGGCGTTACGCATTGCCTGGCGCACAAAGACAAACAGCAACAAGGCAAAACCGCTGGCAAGCGTCGCGAGCACTGCAATCAAGGCTTTTTTAGGTTTGGACTTGAGCTCAGGTGGGGTGGCCTTGTCAATCACCTGAATGACCGCGCCTTCACGGCTTTCATCAATGCGGGCGATTTCATACTGCTTGGCAAACATCTCAAACAGGGTTTCGAAGTACTTGAAGTCCCTGTACCTGGCGACATAGTCTGCATCGCCTGAGCGCCCTGCGGGTTTGTTGGTTTTCTCTGCCTTGGCCAGTTGCGCGCGAATCGCCGCCAGCTCGGTCTGTGCCTGCCGAAACTCGGGTGCGGTCTCAGCCAGGTAGCCGCGCATACTGGCCACCTTGACTTCCTGGGCAACGATTTGCGCCTGCAACTCAGCCACCGCGGTGACGGCTGCCTGCGGGCTGTTCTTGATCACGGCGATATTCACGCCACTGGCCTGCAGCGCTTGCTCAGCCTGAGTTAGATTGGCCTTGGCCTCGCTCAGTTTCTGCTCAAAGAAGACACGGCGCTGCTGCGCTTCGGTCAGCGCAAGTTTGTTGGTCAGCAGCGACAGCTCTTCCACATAGGCGTTAGCCAGGTCCGCTGCAAACTTGGGGTCTTTATCATCCACCTCAATCGTGATCAAACCGTCTTTACCGGCGCTGATCTTGCTGTTGTCCTCCAAGGCCTTGCGGGTGTTAACCAGGAATTTCTGCTCGTAGCGCTCGACCAGCTTGAAGCGCTGAATCAAAGCGTCCTCAACTGCGTTGCTTTTCATGAAAGCGACGTACTGGTCATTGGGGTTTTTGATGCCTGTGGCCGCACCTGCCAAGCCCCCCAAGGCACCGAGCGAGGCCAACATACTCGCCGCCGCGCTTTGTTGCTGCTGCGGCGGCACAAACTTGGTGGTGGCGGTGAAGGTGGGTGGTATCAGGTAGCTGTAGCCTAGCGCGCTCAAGCCCACCAGCAGCGGGCCAAGAATCAGCAGTCGCAGATTGTCAACAATGGTTTGCAGCAGATCGAGCAGGCTGATCTCATCGTCATCGCCCTGTATGCCCTGGGGGTCTAGGTTGTTGTCCACATCAAGCCCCTTAGTAGCCCAGCGACTTGAGCGCAGCCGCCCCAACGCCGAAGTTGGACAGGATCTGCGTCCAGTCCTTGACGCCGCGCACGATGGCGTTATAACGACTCTCGCGGTCGAATTGCGCAGGCACGACCACGGTGTCCCCCGGCATCAAAGCGAGGCTTTCAAAGCCAGAACCGAAAAAGCCACTGGCGCTGGTTTTTGCAAGCACGCTGCCGTCTGCCCTGAGCACAAAGGCCTGGCTCGGGTCCGCATCCTCTGTCAGGCCAGCTGACTTGATAACGTCTGCGACGGTCTTACCGGGCCTGTAAATAAAGACGTTTTCATTATTTACGCTGCCCAAGGCAGCCACAAACGCAGGAGCAGCAGGAATGGTGACCTGATCCGAATCTTCAAACGCAATCGCTGGCAGCGCAGCCAGACCATTGGCTTGGGGGTCCAACTCAAGTGCGACGCGTCCACTGCTTTTAACGGACCGCAACTTGGCGATCTGCTCTTTGAGCTGACGCTCTTGTTGCTGCAAGATCAGTGCGGCTTGCTGTGGGTCTGCTCCCGCACGGTTAGCAGCGATCGCACCGGCTTGCTCGGAGCCCTGCGACTCAAGCCGTCGGATCAACTTGTCCAGGTTGTCTTGCTGCAGTTTGCGCACTGACTCACGTTTGAACTCGATACCGAAGACATAGGCCTGTGGCGTCAGTCCCCCCAGACGTCGCAGCAACTGAGGCAGGGTCTCACCCGGCTTGACCTGATAAATACCGGGTGCTGCGACCTCGCCCTCGACTCGGACCAATCGGCTTTGCCTAGCCTGCGGGACCTTGATGTCAGATTGGTTCAGAATGGTCACGACATCGCCTGGCTCCAGTGTTAGGTTCTGTGAGGCGTCCTTCTCCAGTACGGCCTTGCCAAGGTTGAAAGAGATGAGTTCTGACTGCAGCGTTTTTTTGTTCAGCCTTTGAACGACGGCGTAGTCCCAGTTGATTTGGTCGAATAAGTTTCGAATCTGGTCGGTGACCTCGGCGCT
>JAURGS010000159.1 GCA_030833685.1 Rhodoferax sp.
ATGATGCGCTCCTCAGGAATCATTCGAGTTAAACAACAGTGGGAGAATATCACTCCCCGTGCCCTGCGTGGCTCTGCACGCAGGCCGGGCAAGTCAACCACAGCAGCTGCGTAAAGACAAACTTTGCAAGCGCTACAACACCTCTGGAATTCAACCCATGCGCATTGCGATCCTGGACGATTTCAACAATTTAGCCCCCCAATTCGGCCCCTGGGATAGCCTGCAGCGGGCCGAAGTGACTTTTTTTTCCGATCACATCGACGATCAAAAAGCACTGGTGGAGCGTCTCAAGCCTTTTGACGCCATCGGGCTTATGCGCGAGCGAACCCCCATGCCGCGCTCGCTCATTGAGCAGTTGCCGCAACTCAAGTTCATCATTACCACCGGCAAACAAAACGCCGCCATCGATGTGCGGGCTGCGCACGACCATGGTGTGGTGGTTTGCGGTACCAACTCCCCAGGCCACGCCACTGCTGAGTTGGCCTTTTTGCTGATCATGGCGCAAGCGCGCCGGCTGTTGCCCAACGTGGTCGACCTGCAACAAAAAGGGGCTTGGCAAACCGAACTGGGGCAGGACTGCAGGGGCAAGACCCTGGGCATTCTGGGCCTGGGACGCCTGGGTGCACAGTTGGCCAAGCTCGGCCAGGCCATTGGCATGAAGGTCATCGCCTGGAGCCAAAACCTCACGCCCGAGGCCTGCGCGCAACAGGGCGTGCAGTGGGTTGATAAACAAGCCTTGTTCACGCAGGCCGATTTTGTCTCGATTCATGTGCGCTTGTCTGACCGCACCCGTGGCCTGGTTGGCGCCGCCGAGCTTGCTGCCCTGGGGCCGCAGGGATACCTGGTCAACACCTCTCGCGCTGAGATCATCGACCAGGATGCGCTGCTCCAAGCGCTGGACGCGCAGGCCTTAGGCGGCGTGGCGACAGACGTTTATGTCAACGAACCAGCCAGCAGCAGCAACGAAAAACTGATCAATCACCCCAGAGCGCTTTGTACACCGCATATTGGCTATGTCACGCGCGAGACCTACGAAATTTTCTACGGTGAAATGATCGAGGGCCTGGCGGCCTGGCTCAAAGGCGCGCCGGTTCGTGTGATCGCACCTTGATCCACGAACTGCTGGGTTTGAGCGACACGCTCACCCTGGTGATCATTTGCATTGGCGCCGTGGCGACCTCGGCCGTGCATGGCGCCACCGGGGTGGCCGGCGGGTTTCTGATGTCTGCGCTGCTTGCGCCCCTGATTGGCGTGCAAGCAGTGGTGCCTGTCATGACCGTGATGATGCTGGTCAGCCATTCCTCGCGCGCCATGCTCAACCGCAGCCAGATCAACTGGCAAGCCTTCAAATTGGTCATCGTGCCAGCGGCCCCTTTTATTGTTGTTAGCGCCTATTTCTACAAAGACCTGCCAGTAGCCTTCATTGGCTTTCTAATGGGTGTGGTCATCCTCTCGTCCATTCCTTTGCGCCGTCTTGGGACGCGTTTTGGCACCACGCAGCCACGTACCTTGGGCGCAATGGGCGGGGTCTATGGCTTGCTGTCCGGGGCCAGCATCGGGCCTGGCATGGTGATCACACCTTTTTTGCTGGGCTTTGGCCTGCGCCGCGAACACTTTGTGGCGACACTGGCCGCCATCGCTTTCGTCACCAACATCAGCCGCTTTACCGTCTACACCAGCACCAGCCTTTACGACTGGTCTGGCATTTTTCTAGGCGCACTCATTGGCTTGCTCTCGATTCCCGGCAACTGGCTGGGACGCTCCGTGCTGCGCAAGCTCTCCAGCAACGCGCACCTGGTGATTGTTGAAGCGTTCTCGGTGGTGGGCGCTTTGCAGTTTTTCTATCTCGGCTACAAGGCGATCTAAAAATCTGCGCTAGCACCTTGTCTGCTAGCGTTGGGTAACACGGCGCATGACCGGCGAGAGCACTTGGTCTGACACATGAAAGTCCAGAACCATTGGGCCCGCTTCAAGGCGTGCAAACGTGTCAATCAACGCGGGCAATTGGTTCAGATCCTCGACCTGTTGTGCCCGCAGTCCGAATCCGTGAGCGACCTGGGCCAGGTCATCATGGCCAAACCAGGCACCGTCAACGCTAATTCCATCAGCGCGCAATTTATGAACCTCGGAGCCATAACCACCGTCGTTGAGCACGCAGACCAAAATTTTGAGACGGTGTCGGCGGATTGTCTCGAGCTCCTGCACGTGCATAAAAAAACTGCCGTCGCCATCGAACAGAACCACGGGCA
Organism: Rhodoferax sp.; assembly: GCA_030833685.1. Classification (GTDB taxonomy): domain Bacteria; phylum Pseudomonadota; class Gammaproteobacteria; order Burkholderiales; family Burkholderiaceae_C; genus Rhodoferax. The sequence continues at coordinate 2,250 of JAURGS010000159.1, forward strand.
CGTCCGGCCTGGCCACTGCCGCACCAATCGCATAGGCCAGACCGTTGCCAATCGCCCCAAACTCGCGAATGGTCAGAAATTGCTCGACGGCTCGGCCCAACATGTGCGCGGCGTAATAAGAGCAATGCCCTGAAGAGTTGACCATCATCCAGTCTTTGGGCAGTGCAGCATCCAGGCGCTGGATGACATCACGCGGATCAAGTTTGCCCTGCAAGTCAGGCGCCGTCCAGGCGTCGATAGCGCTGTTGGCAATATCCTGGCATGTCTCTTGAACACGCCATTGGGTAGCACGCGGCTCGGGTAAGCCATCCAGCAGGGCTTGTAAACAAAGCTTGGCGTCGCCGGCGAGCTGGTGTTGCGAGGCGACGCGGCCTTGACTCCAGGCCAGCGGCTGCGCATCGACGTGCAAGACCTGGGCGTTGGGGTACAGGCGTCCAGCGTCTGCTGCATGCAAAGCCAAGCGCGTGCCCACAGCGATCACCAAATCCGCCTGAGCAAAGTAGCGGCGGGCCGCATCCGAGGCAAAACCGCCAGCCACATTCAGGCTGAAAGCCTCTTGGGCAAACAATCCACGGGCAGGCAAGGTCGTCGCCAGCAAGGCGTCGAGTCGTGCGGCCAGTGCCAGGCACTGCTCTCGCGCGCCTGAGAGCATCACGCCACGTCCGGCCAACACGATGATGCGCCACGCCTTCGCAATCACCGCCAGCGCACCAGCTACAGCAGGCCCGGCGGGTGCCACGCGCGCTTGAGCGCGAGTCCACTGCAGGCTCGGCGCATACGTGGTCTTCAAGGACCAAGGGGACTCCTGCAGATCAAAGGGCACGCCGACAACCACCGGACAGCTCTGCGTGCGCGCTTGCGCAAATGCCTGGTGCAGCATGGGGTAGAGCTGACGCGGATCTTGCACGGACAGGTAGGTTGCGCCACATGCGGCTACAAAAGGCGCTTGCACCAGCTCTTGGTTGTACCAGGCTTGTCCTTGCGGTGATTCGCCCACAAGAATTACCAGTCCCATTTGGGCGCGTACCGCCGCCACCAAGGCCGTCATCACCTGCGTCAGGCCTGGCCCGCAGGTAAGCGTGGCTACACCGAGCTCGCCAGTGACCCGGGCGTAAGCCATGGCCGCCGACACTGCGCAATGTTCGTGGCGGACGTAGGTGAATTCGCAGGCCTGGTCCTGCAAAGCCGACGCCAGGTGCATATTGCCGTCACCCAGCAAGGCAAACACTTTGCGCACGCCTTCGGCAGCGCAAGCACCTGCCATGGCTTGCGCCAGTGTTGGGGTGCTTGAATGCGATGCCATCAAGACCTGCCTGCTGCTAGCTGTGCCTCGCGGGCCAATGCCGCCAAACGGTAAAAGCCGTGCACCATTTTTGAATAAGGCAGCAATATAAACAGACTGGCCACAGCACCCAGATGCAAGGCCAATAGCGCGCGCAAATACCCACTCGAAGCACCAAAATAAACCATCAAACCCGACAGCCCTGTGAGCAGGAGCGCCGCAACAAACGCCCAGTCGCCGCCCCAGCGTGCCGCAGAGCCCAGCTCTGGTTTGGCACGTGCTTTCATGACCATCAGGGCCACGCAACCCAGGCTTAGCAAAACCCCACCTGGAACACCCAACAACTTGGGTGGCGTGTACCAAGGGTAGGGCGCAGGCCAGGCCCACACATAGTGCATCAAGGTGGCTACGCTGGTGCTGGCAAAGCACAGCAAGAACCCGTACATCACCGCCTGGTGCGCCCAGCGCCTACGCTGGGAGTAACGGTCATCGTCGTCGTACTGACAGCCCTGCCCCTGACCGCCACTGAGATTGCGCAGGTTAGCTGCCGCACGAACGGCACTCCACAACTCGGCCAGGCGCAGGCTTTGCCCACCCACTTCACGCCAATACCGCCGCAGCGCCACGGCGGTGAGCCACACACCCGCCAAGAACAAAGGCGCAAACACCGTGACCAAGGTAGTGTGGCTGAAATAGCTGTAAAAATTCTGGGCCTGCGCCGGTGCTGGGCTCAGCAAAAAGACGGTTGAAATCACCGACACCAAAAGCAGCAGGGTCCACAGCCCATGATGCTGCACGGCGCGGGCCAGTACAGCCGGGCTGGCCATGCGCTCCCACGACTCGGCGCGCACATCGGCCAAGACACCTGGCAAGTTGATTTGAAATTCATGCGGTGCGGTGTACTGGCAAGCGTTGTAACAGCCTTGGCAGTTATGGCACAGATTGGCCAGCTGGGTCATGTCCGCCAGTGCAAACGTGCGCTGGCGTGTCATCGCCGGAAACACGGCGCAAAAGCCTTCGCAATAGCGACACGCATTGCAAATTTCAATCTGGCGCCTGGCCTCGATCAACTTATCGTTTGACATATGCACCGGCCTCCTGCCCAGCGATGCGACCGAACACGGTACCAATCGTCATTCCAAACCCCGCCAGATAGCCCTCACCCAATATGCTGCCAGCCATGATCTCGCCTGCAGCCCAGACATTGGCAAAAGCCCCATGCTCACCTTGCACCTGGGCGGTCTTGTCCACCCGCAGGCCCAGGTAAGTGAAGGTCACGCCAGGGCGCAACTGGTAGGCATAAAACGGTGGCTGGCTAATAGACCGGGCCCAGTTGGTCTTGTTGATGGCAAGCCCACTGGTGGCCACGGCGTCGAGTTCGGTAGAGCAAAAGGCACTGGCGTCGCCGCAGGCCCGGTTAAAGGCCTCGATGGTGCGAATAAAAGTCTCTTGCGGCAAACCCAGTGTCTGCGCCAAGGCTTCCAAAGTAGGGGCCTGAATCGGGGGAAATACCGAGGGCATGAACAAATCATGGGCCTGATGATCGATCACAGCATAAGCCACTTGGTCAGGCTGCGCGGCCACCAGGCGACCCCAGATGGCATAACGTTTAGGCCAGACATCCTCGCCCTCGTCATAAAAGCGTTCGCCATGCTTGTTCACGACCACCGAAAACGGCACACAGTCCAGCCGCGTGACGATGCCACCATCAAACTTGGGCGCACGCCCGTCAATGGCCACTGCATGGCATTGGGTGGGGTCACCCACGCTCAAAGCGCCTTGGTCAAGCATGTCTCGCAGGACCACGCCCCGGTTGTAAGGCGTGCCGCGAATCAGGAAATTGCGTGCTGCCGGCCCCCAGGCCTGCGCCAACCAGTCAATATCGGACTGAAAGCCGCCGCTGGCCAAAACCAGCGTTCGCCCTTGGACCTGCATTTCTTGCCCTTGGTAAGAAACGGTGACTGCCTTGAACTGGGCTTGCTCAATCTGAACATGGCGAACGTCC
>JAURGS010000015.1 GCA_030833685.1 Rhodoferax sp.
AGGCCGCCTTTTCCCAACATCATGTCCAGTGGCTGGCATTTGCATCAGTCGCTGGTGGATGTCAACACGGGTGCCAATGCGTTTGTGCGCGCAAGCCCTGCGCCGGGCAGCACCCCGATGGACGTGGGGCACTGTATGAGCGAGATCGGCGAGCATTACCTCGCCGGTCTGTTGATCCACGCCAGTGGCATGGCCGTGTTTTGCACGCCCACAGTCAATGGCTATGGGCGCTACGGGCCTAACGCCCTGGCGCCCCAGGCAGCACTTTGGGGCCGAGATAATCGCGGCGCCATGCTGCGCGTGGTGGGCTCGTGTGGCGATGTGGCTACCCGCATTGAGAATCGCATTGGCGAACCTGCGGCCAACCCCTACCTTTACATGGCCTCGCAAATTCATGCAGGGCTCGATGGCATGGGACGCAGCCTGCAGGCGCCGCCTGCCACCGAGGATCCGTACGCGCCCCTTGCCAAGAAATTGCCAACGTCTTTGTCGCAGGCCCTTGAAGCGCTGCAGGCAGACGCCCAACTTTGCGCCGGATTTGGCCAAGACTTTGTCGACTATTACCTGCGCATCAAGCGCTCGGAGCTTGATCGGTTTGACGCCGCTGTCGACAAAGACGAATTTCAGCGGCGCGAATATTTTTCAAGGCTTTGAATCATGCCCATTGTTCATTTTTTAAAGCGCTGGCCCGATGGCAGCCTGTCTGGCGACGAGGTTGAAGGCCAGAGCGGCCAAAGTGTGATGCAGGCGGCCACTGCCGCCGGTGTGGATGGCATCGTGGCCGAGTGTGGTGGGGTGCTGAGTTGTGCGACCTGCCATGTCTACGTGACACCGCAGTGGGCAGACCGGCTGCCCGCACCCAGCGATGATGAACTGGCCATGCTGCCCTTTACCGCGGTGGAGCGGCGTGACACCAGCCGCCTGAGCTGCCAGATTATTTTGGACGAATCCCTGGACGGCTTGGCGCTTGAATTGCCCGAGCGGCAATATTGAGGGCTTGCCTATTTGTCAGCCAGACCGCTGGTGCTGGGCACTGTTGCCACGCGTGGCGGGGTGCGCAGGCTTAGCCACATGGTGGCCCCCAAAATGACCACCACCATCGCCAACGACCAGGTCACTGGAATCTTGTACACATCAATCAGCAGCATCTTGCCGCCGATGAACACCAGGATCAGTGCCAGTCCGTAGCTCAGCAGGTGAAAGCGTGCGGCCACAGCCTGCAGCAAAAAGAACATGGCGCGCAGGCCCAGGATGGCAAACACATTGCTGGTTAGCACGATAAAGGGGTCTGTGGTGATGGCAAAGATCGCCGGGATGGAGTCCACAGCAAAAATCACGTCAACCACGCCCACCAGGCAGACCACCAAAAACAGCGGTGTAGCCAGGCGTCGCCCGTTTTGCCAGCACCAGAATTGCTCGCCGTGGTAGCCGTCACTCACCGGTATGAGCCGGCGTAGTAACTTCAGAGCGGGGTTATCGCCGATATCACTTTCCTTGCCAGCCGCCCACCACATCTTGATGCCCGTGATGATCAGGAAAGCGCCAAACACATACAGCAGCCAATGAAAGTGGGCCAGCAGCCAGCTGCCGAGCAGAATCATCACGGTACGTAAAACGATGGCTCCGATGACGCCAATCATCAGCACCCGTTTTTGAAAAGCAGGTGGTACGGCAAAGTAGGTGAAGATCATCAGGAAGACAAAGATGTTGTCCACCGCCAGGCTTTTTTCGATGAGATAGCCAGTCAGAAATTCCAGAGACTTTTGGTTGGCCAGCTCACTCGAGCCAGTGGTTTCTTTGACGCCCAACCAGAACAGCGCGTTGAACAAAAAACTCAAGGCCACCCAGACAAGTGACCAGCGAAGCGCTTCGGGCACAGTAATCTGATGCGCGCCTTGCTGCTTGAGGACGACAAAGTCCACCAGCAAAGCACATAGAACAAAAGCGATGAAAACAAACCAAAGCCAGAGCGGCGCAATCGATACCATCAAAAACCTCGCGAATAAAAAGGTGTTGCACAACACCCGCAAGGTCTTGTGGCGGCTGCTACTGCGGCCTGACGGACCCGGCCCAGGCGTAAACGCTGAGCGAATTGACGATGTCCGTTGTTTGAGCGCCTGCTGGCACCGCAAACCCACTACTCCCCTTGGAGTGCTAAGAGTTTAAAGGGCCGCGCCCCAGCCCGACGCTCAATCGCTCTCAATCCCTTAAGCGGTTTAGGGGATGCATGGGATTCAAAGCGACCCGAATCGAGGTTTTTCTCAAAGACGACATGGCTCAGATACCAGGCGAGGCTGCAACGACGCGCCTTTCAGACAGGTGGCGAGTTGAGCGTCGAGACTCAGTGTTTTCCAATCGGCTCTGACACTCGTGCGCTAGCACTCAACAATATTGACCGCCAGTCCACCGCGCGAGGTCTCTTTGTATTTGGTCTTCATGTCGGCACCAGTTTCGCGCATGGTTTTGATGACCTGGTCCAGGCTCACATAGTGGGTGCCGTCGCCACGCAGCGCCATACGCGCAGCGTTGATCGCCTGCACGGAGGCCACGGCGTTGCGCTCGATACACGGGATTTGCACCAGACCACCCACGGGGTCGCAGGTCAGGCCCAAATGGTGCTCCATGCCGATTTCGGCAGCGTTTTCGATCTGCTCGTTGGTACCGTTCATCGCGGCGACCAGGCCAGCCGCCGCCATCGAGCACGCCACGCCGACCTCGCCCTGGCAGCCCACTTCGGCGCCGCTGATGCTGGCGTTTTCCTTGTACAAGATACCGATGGCCGCTGCGGTGAGCAAAAAGTCAGCCACGCCATCATCGCTGGCCCCGGGGACAAAGCGCCGGTAGTAATGCAGCACCGCCGGCACGATGCCGGCCGCACCGTTGGTGGGTGCGGTCACCACCCGCCCGCCAGCAGCGTTTTCTTCGTTGACGGCCAGGGCATACAGGTTGACCCAGTCCAACACCGTCAGGGGGTCGCTCAAGGCTTTTTCATGCTGGTTGCTCAGTTCCCGGCGCAAGGCAGCCGCCCGGCGGCGCACCTTGAAAGGCCCAGGTAGCACGCCGTCGGTGGCGCAGCCACGCTCGACGCAGGCCTGCATCACTTGCCAAATATGCATCAGGCCAGCCTGCACTTCAGCGGTGCTGCGCCAATGGGCTTCATTGGCGCGCATCACGCCGGCAATGCTCATGCCATGATCGTGGCAGCGTTGCAGCAGTTCATCGCCGGTTCTAAACGGAATCGGCAGCGTGGTGGCATCTGGCGCAATTTGCTTTTGTCGCTGGCCGTTCGCTGCCGCGGTGTCGCTGACGACAAAGCCGCCACCTACCGAATAGTAGGTGCGCTCGTCGAGCACCGCGCCGTCAGCGCCCCATGCCGTGAGCTTCATACCATTGGGGTGAAAGGGCAGGCTCTGGCGGTAAAAGCTCAAGTCTTCACCCTCGTCCCAGTCAACTGGGTGCTGGTCCATCAGGGCAATACGCTTACGCTCGCGCACGTTGGCAATGATGCTGGCCACTGACTCTATGGGCACCGATTCAGGCTCATGCCCCATCAAGCCCAGTATGACGGCCTTGTCGCTGCCATGGCCCTTGCCAGTAGCGCCCAGTGACCCATGCAGTGCGCAGTGCACGCGCTGCACCTGGGGCAATTGACCTGCTGCGTTCAGAGCAGTGACAAACATGCGGGCCGCGCGCATCGGCCCCACGGTGTGTGAGCTGCTCGGGCCGATGCCGATTTTAAAGAGATCGAACGTGGAAATGGCCATGTTCAGCTCTATCTTTTGCCTGGTCACCCCGCGGGATGCTTCAGATCACGCGCTTGCGCACCTGGGTGACAAGAACTTCGGCTATCAGCACAATACTGAAGATGGACAGTAAAACCAGCGAGACGCGGTCCCACTGAAACAGATTCATGGCTGTATCCAGCGCCATGCCAATGCCCCCTGCGCCGACCAAACCCAGCACCGCAGACTCGCGGATGTTGATGTCCCAGCGAAACAAGGCAACTGACCAGAACGTCGGCGAAATCTGCGGCCAGTAGGCTTTGAGCAGCACGGCAAACGGTGGGGCGCCGGTGGACCGGATCGCTTCGATGGGTTTGACATCGCACTCTTCGAGCGCCTCGCCAATAAGTTTGCCAACAAACCCGATCGATCGAAATGCAATAGCTACCGTACCGGCCAGTGCGCCAGGGCCAAAAATACCCACAAACAACAGTGCCCAGATCAAGGAATTGACGGATCGTGAGGCTACCAGAATCAGGCGTGCCAGCAGGTTCCAGGGCTTGAAGCGAACGATGTTGTTGGCAGACAAAACGCCGATTGGGACAGCCAGAACAATGGCAATGATGGTGCCCAACGTGGCGATGTGAATGGTTTCCAACAAAGGCTGATGCACGCCTTCCCAGTAATGAGCCCAGTCGATCGGCCACATGCGCGTGAGCAGGTCATGCATTTGCGCGGGCGCATCCCATAAAAATTCAGGGATCACTTCCACATGACGAATCGACATGACCACAGCGGCCACCAGTACCACCAGCAATAGCAGGCGGCCTGCACGCTCCAACGGCGAAAAACGCCGCCAGATGCGAGGCGCGCCAGGCGCGCTTGGCCAGGGATCCGCAGTTTGCTCAGTCATCTTGATCTTTGGAGTCCACGCCCAGGATTTTTCGAACCCAGCGGGCCAGTGTCTCGCCAACCATGATCATCGCCACGATGGCCAGGATGATGGCGCAGACAAAGTTGTAGTCGTAGCGTTGAAAAGCGGAGAACAGGGTTCCACCGATACCACCTGCGCCAACGATACCCACCATCGTCGAGTTACGCAGGTTGGAGTCGACCTGGTAGCTCGCAAAGCCGACAAACCTGGACATGACCTGGGGAAACACACCATAGGTCAACAGGCTGACAAAGGGCGCGCCGGTAGACCTAATGGCCTCGACTTGTTTGGGTGAAATCTCTTCGATGGCTTCCGTAAAGAGCTTGCCAATGAATCCAATGGACGCAACAGCCAGAGTCAAGATGCCTGCCATCGCGCCAAAGCCAACCGCCTTGACAAAGATGATGGCCACGATGACCGGATGGAATGAGCGGCACACAGCAATCAGCGCGCGTGACGGTACGCTGGCCCAGAAGGGCATCAGGTTGCGCGCGCCCAAAATGCCGATAGGTAGCGACAAGACAATGCCCAAAACCGACGCGAGCACTGCAATTTCAAGGCTTTCGAGCAGCCCTTTGGCCATCGAATCGGGTTGGATGATTTCGGGTGGAAACATCCGGTCCAGAAACTTGGCGCCATTTTCCAGACCCAGCAGAAACCGCGGCCAGGTCAGGTCAAGTTGAGCACCCGCGTACAGCACGTAGGCCAGGCCAAGTGACCAGCCTACCCAGACCCAGGGACGCCGCGGAAAAGCGGCTACAGCCATTCCTGCCCGCCATAAATAGACTTGAGCATGGCTTCATCCAGGCCCGTTGGGCTTGCGTCGTAGACGATTTGTCCGCCAGCCATGCCAACCACCCGTGTCGCAAATTTCTGCGCCAGCGCCACGTTGTGCATATTGATCACGATCGGTATCTGCAAGCGCTCGCCCATGCCTACCAGCGTCTGCATGATTTCAATCGAGGTCTTGGGATCCAGCGAAGATGTGGGCTCGTCCGCCAGCAGTAGCTTGGGGTGTTGCATCACCGCGCGCGCAATGCCCACGCGCTGACGCTGTCCACCTGAAAGGCTGTCTGCGCGCTGGTGCTCAAAGCCGGCGAGTCCGACTTGCTCGAGTAGCGTGAAAGCAAGGTCGATATCCTCTTGCGGGTAGCGGCGCAACCACGCCTGCCACGCCGACATGTAGCCCAGCCGGCCTGAGAGCACGTTTTCCATCACACTCAGGCGCTCGACCAGGTTGTACTCCTGGAAGACCATGCCGATCTGGCGTCTTGCCGAGCGCAGCTCGCGACGCGACAGCTTGGTCAGGTCTTGTCCCTGAAACCAGATCTCGCCCGAGCTTGGCTGCACCAGGCGGTTGATACAGCGAATCAGAGTGGACTTGCCAGTGCCCGACGGGCCAATGATGGCGACGACCTCACGGGCGCCGATATCTAGCGTGATGCCCCGAAGAACGGGCTTGCCGGGCGTATAAGACTTTTCAAGTTTGCGTATCGACAGGCCTTGTTGCATGAATCAGTCCGATTCACTACTTCTTGGCCTTGGCTTGCTCTTTGTCGTAGGCAGACTTGTCGAACTTCTGGCCACCAGCCTCAGAAACCTGTCTCACCACGGCCCAGTCTTTGTCGAAAGTCACCGGGAAGAAACGGTCCGCGCCCGCAAAGGCCTTTTGCATCTCTGCAGTGAAGCGGTAGTCGTAGAAGCACTTGAGCATCTGATCGCGAAACTTGGGCTCCAGGTCGTGGGCATAAGCAAACGACGAGGTTGGAAACTTGGGACTTCTGAAAATAATCCGGAAATCCTCAGCCTTGATCTGCCCGCGCGAGGCCATGCGTTCGAACACGTCCGAGGCCACCGCTGCACCGTCATAGTCACCTGAATTGACACCGAGAACCGACTGATCGTGCTTGCCAGAAAACAGGATGTTGTAGTCCTTGCCTGGTGTAACCCCTTCCTTGGGGAACAAGGCCATTGGCGCCATGTGACCAGAGTTGGACGAAGGCGAGGTGTGCGCAAACCGCTTGCCCTTGAGGTCAGCCATTGACTGGAACGCGCTGTTCTTTTTGACGATCACGATCAGGTTGTAGCCTTGAAACTCCTTCTCAGTGCCCTTGACGGCAAAGGGGACCGCTCCAGCGATATTGACTGCGAACGCAGTTGGCCCGGTCGAAAATCCGCCCACGTGCAGACGGCCTGAGCGCATGGCTTCAATTTCGGCGGCGTTGGACTGAACCTGGTAAAAAACCACTTTCTTGCTGGTGCATGCAGCCAAGTGCTCGGTAAAAGGCTTGAAGATTTTTTCGTACACCGCTGGATCTTCCACAGGGGTGTAGGTAAAGACCAGGGTACTTGGGTTCTTTAATTTTTTGGGGTCTGTGGGGGTGTCCGCGACCAAGTCTTTGTTTGCGTCGCAATACATTTGATCCAGGTCGCCGCGGTTCGAGCAAGTGGCCTGTGCCCAACTCATGGAGGTGGCAACAAGGGCTAGCAATAAGACTGCTGGTGTTTTAAACATTGTGGTCTCCAAGGGGTAATCAGGAAATTTAAAAATTTAGTATAGCAACGCCAAGCATGTCGATTTACTGGGATTGCCCAGGCATGTTTGACTGCTTGATCTCGGGCTTCGATGCCCCGCTACGACGCTTTTGCTCAGCCTGTACCCGATCAGGGTAGTCGGAGATGATGCCGTCGACACCCCAGTCGATCAGCCTGGCAATCATTGCTGGGTCGTTGACTGTCCAGGGTATGACTTTCAGGCCCAATGCATGGGCCTCGGCTACCAGGGTAGGTGTCAAAAAGCCCTGGTTGGGTGCCCAAATGGCTCCGCCCGCCGCGTGGACCGTCTTGGGTGCTGACCCGCCGTATTGCGCGGGATCAAAGCCCGCCAACCAGGCCGAGGGCTTGCCGTCGGACTGGGGTCTGAGTGTCCACGGTGCGCTGAGGTACATAGTGCGTATCTCTGGTGCTTGCTGCTGAATCAGCTGCAGGGTGCGCCAGTCGAATGACTGCACGGTCATGCGTTTGGCCATGCCATGCTGGCGCGTGATTGCAATGACTTTCTGCGCAAACTCAGGCGCTGGCAAGGTGGCCTGGGGCTCGTTGGGGTTGACCTTGGTTTCGCAGTCCAGTTGCACATGCGCGTGCTCAGGGCGCTTGAGTAGGTCAAACAGCTCGGAGAGCCGTGGGATGCGGGTGCCGTCGGCAGCTTGCTGATTTGGAAATGAGCGGGCGTAGTCGCTACCTGGCTTGATCCGGCCCACGTCGTACCTTTGCAGTTGCTCAAAAGTAAGATTCATGATGGCTGGCCCGCGACCCGGCAGCCATTGACCATATGCATCGCGTGTGGTGCTGGGGTTGAGCCACAGGTCATGGTGTACCACCGCCACGCCGTCGCGGGTGACGGCCATATCGCACTCGATGGTGTTGACGCCAAGCTCAAGCGCTTTTTGCCAGCTGGGCAAGGTGTTTTCCGGAGCCAGGCCGCGTGCGCCGCGATGGCCTTGCAAGTCAAAAGCCTGTACGCCCAGCGCCAGCGCCATCTCCACAGCGCCAATCGTGCAGCGCCAGACCAGCTGCCTAGCGCGCTGCCAATCCCTGCTGGCGCCGGGGATTTTGCCTATCGCCATTGAAATTTCTGGCTTGCTTGAGCCACCAGGGCGCTATAGCCCGAGATAAGTCTCTCTCGCGCTGGTGTCGTTTTCCAGGGCGTCGCTATTGCCATGCCACACGGTCTGGCCGCGCTGGATGATGAAGTGCTGATCCGCCAAGCGCATCAGGTCGTGCAGATTTTTGTCGACGATCAAAATCGACAAGCCGGTCTGGCGAATATGGTCTAGAGCCTGCCAAATACGCCGGCGCACCAGCGGGGCCAGGCCTTCAGTGGCTTCGTCCAGGACAAGCAGCTTGGGGTTGGTCATGAGTGCGCGGCCAATGGCCAGCATTTGTTGCTCGCCGCCGGACAACAGATTGCCCATGATGCCAAGGCGGGGCTTAATCTCAGGAAAAAGCTCAATGACGCTCTGCAAGGACCATGGGTTAGGTTGTTTGAGGTGGTTGGATGCGGTGGCCACCAGGTTTTCCCGCACGCTCAGGTTAGGAAAGATTTGCCGACCCTCTGGCACCAGACCGATGCCGAGATTGGCAATCTTGTAGCTAGGCTGACCGACGAGCTGTTGGCCCTCAAATTCAATCGATCCGCCGCTGGGCGCCACGATACCCATGATCGAATGGATCGTGGTGGTCTTGCCCATGCCGTTGCGCCCAAGCAGCGTGGCAACCTGCCCGCTTTCCAGGCGCAGGTTGATATCAAACAGCGCCTGCGAAGTTCCGTAGTGGGCACAAAGTTTGTCGACTTGCAGCATGTCAGACCGCCGTGCTTTCTTCGCCCAGGTAAGCCGCTTGGACTTCATCGTTACCCCGGATTTCAGCAGGTGAGCCCGTGGCAATGATGTGTCCGTAAACCAGGACCGAGATGCGGTCAGCCAGCGCGAACACTGCATCCATGTCATGCTCAATGAGCACGATGGTGTGCTGCCCCTTGATTTCTTGTAGCAGCCGCACCATGGCGCGGCTCTCTTCGACACCCAAGCCCGCCATGGGCTCATCCAACAGCATCAGCTCGGCCTTAGAGGCCAAGGCGATTGCAATTTCGATGTGCCGGTGTTCACCGTGCGAGAGTTCGCGCGTGAGCTGGTGCGCTTTGTCGGCCAGGCCCACTTTGTCCAGACAGGCCTTGGCCCAGTCGCGCACAGGTCGGTCCTGGGCGGCGGGGCGAAAAAACCGGTATGAAGAGCCCATGTGGGCTTGCGCGGCCAGCGCCACGTTGTCTAAAACGCTCATGTCCAGAATCAGCGAGGTAATCTGGTACGAGCGGGTCATGCCCATGTGCGCGCGCCGGTGCGCCGGCACTTGGGTAATGTCTTTGCCGCGCAGCAGCACCTGCCCGCTGTCAGGCAGTTGGGTGCCACACAGCTGCGTAATCAGCGTGGTCTTGCCCGCGCCATTGGGGCCAATCACCGCGTGAAGCTCGCCCTTGTGCACTGCAAGGTTAAGGTCGTCGGTGGCTCGGATACCACCAAAAGACTTCATCAGGTGGCGGGTTTCCAAAATGACCTCGCTCATCACGCCGTCTCCTTGGATTTTGACTTGCGCAGGCTGGTCATCATGCCGATTAATCCACCCTTGCTGTAGAGCACCACAAGAATGAGCAAGACGCCAAAGGGCAGCTGCCAATAGATCGTGATCTTGGAGAGAATTTCTTCCACCACAATGAAAACCACTGCGCCCAGCACAGGTCCGATCGTGGTGGCCAGGCCACCCAAAATCACCATGAACATGAACTCGCCTGATCGCGTCCAGTCCATCATCTCAGGGCTGATAAAAGTGGTGAAGTTACCCAACAAGGCCCCGGCCAAGCCGGCGAGCATGCCTGAGATCACGTATGCGATCAGCTGGTAGCGGTAGGTGTTGTAACCCAGGGTGACCATGCGCTCGTTATTGCCTTTGGCACCTTGCAGCACCATGCCAAAGCGCGAGCGCACGATCATGCGAACCAGCAACATGGTCAGCACCAGCGCCGTGTAACACAGTGCAAACAGCTGCAGCGGGTTGTCAAGCGAGATGCCAGGAAACTCCGAGCGCGAATTGATGGTCAGGCCGTCGTCACCCCCATAGGTTTTGATGGACACGATGGCGTAGTACACCATCTGCGCAAAAGCCATGGTGATCATGATGAAGTACACCCCTTTGGTCTTCAGACAGACCAGGCCGGTGATGAAGGCAAACAGGCCGCACACCACGATGGCCAGGGGGAAGTGAACCCAGCCCGAGAGGGTGGCCAGGCCCAAGCTTTCAAGACCACCGTAAATCGCATGGTGTGCGGGTATGCCCACACAGTAAGCCCCCAGCCCGACAAAGGCCGCATGGCCAAACGACACCAGCCCACCGTAGCCCAGAATCAGGCTCAGGCTAACTGCCACCATCGCCAGGATGACCAGGCGAATGGCCAGGTCCATGTAAAAGGTCTGACCGCTCAGGTACAGCACCGGCGGCAGTACCGCCAACAGCACCATCACCGTCAGAGTGAGTTTGGGGTGGTCCTGATTTAGCATCAGCGCACCTTGGGCGGGAACAAGCCCTTGGGCTTGACGGCCAGTACCACGGCCATGATCAGGTAAATCAGCATGGCCGAGAGGGCGGGCGCTGAATTTTCCGCAGCGTTTACTGACATGAAGAGCTTGAAAAAGTCATCCAGGAAGGCACGCCCCAGCGTGTCGATCAGGCCAATGAGCATCGCCGCCACAAATGCGCCTTTCATCGAGCCAATGCCGCCGACGATGATCACCACAAACGAGGTAATGATGATGGAGTTGCCCATGCCCAATGACGCCTCGGTGATGGGTGCAATCAGCATGCCGGCCAGGCCAGCAAGCACAGCACCCAGCGCAAAAACGAACGAAAACAACCGCTCAATATTGATGCCCAGCGCTGCCACCATGGCGCGATTGGACGCACCGGCGCGAATGAGCATCCCTAAGCGCGTGTAGTTGACCAACCAGAACAAGAACGCCGCTGCTGCCAGCCCGGTGCCGATGATCACCAACCGGTAGGTTGGCAGAACCACGGTTTCGCTCAGAGCCACCTGCCCGCGCAGCACATTGGGAAGCGGTACCGAAATCCCCTTGGGGCCCCAAATCAGGTGGGCGATGGTGCCCAGAACCAGAATCAGGCCAAAGGTGGCCAGCACATGGTCAAGGTGGTCGCGCCCGTAAAGTCTGCGCGCGATGAAGCGCTCGATGCCCCAGCCCACCAGCGCCGTCAAGGGCAGGGCGATGAGCACCGCCAGCACAAAACTGTTCAGCGCGATGGTCAGCGAGGCACAAATCATGGCCCCCACCATATACAGCGAGGCGTGCGCCAGGTTGACGAAATCCAAAATGCCAAACACCAGCGTTAAACCTGATGCCACCAGGAACAGCAGTAAGCCCAACTGCAGCCCATTAAGGACCTGAACAATCAGCAGCGAAAAGTCCAAGACAGTCTTCTTTGAAAAAACAGTTTTCCAAAAAGTTGACCGCTGTGCAGCGGTCAACTCCTGTTAGGTGCGTCTAGCGCATCCGCCCCATTACTTCATCTTGCATTCAGACGCGTAAGGGTCTTGGTGGTTGGTGTAGACCGTGTCAACCACCTTAGTCGTCCAGTTGCCTTGCGCATCGGCGACAACTTCACGCAGATAGAAATTCTGGATTGGGAAGTGGTTGTTGCCGTAGGTGTATTTGCCCCGCACCGATTCATAGTTGGCCGCTTTGAGCGCCTTGCGAACTGCGTCCTTGTCCTTCATATTGCCATTGGTGGCTTTGACGGCTGATGCGATCAGCATGATGGCGTCGTAGCTTTGTGCCGCGTAGAACGAAGGGTAGGTGCCATGTTTGGCTTTGAAGTCTGCCACAAACTTCTTGTTGGCAGCGTTATCCAGCGTGGGGTCCCATTCCTGAGTAAAGCGTGAGCCCAGAATGTCGTTGAGCTTGCCAGCCTGCAGCTTGGGCAGTGAGAGCGCATCCAGTGTGAACGTGGAGTACAGCGGCAGCTTCTTGTTCAGGCCCGCTTGCTGGTACTGCTTGGCGAATGCGCCACCCGCAGCACCTGGATAAAACACGAAGAGCGCTTCCGCGCCACTGTCTTTGGCTTTGGCAAGTTCTGCTGAAAAGTCCAACTGAGGGTCGGCGCCCCATTTGGTGAGGTCCTTGCCAACCACCTTGCCTTTGAAGGTGCGCTCAACACCGGCAATCATGTCCTGCCCTGCAGCGTAGTTGGGCGCCATGGCGTACACGCTCTTAATGCCTTTTTTGTTGAGCACCTCGCCCATGGCCATGGTGGTCTGGTCGTTCTGCCATGATGTGGAGAAGAAGTTTTCGTGGCACAGCTTGCCAGCAATCTGACTGGGTCCAGCATTGGCCGAGATCAGGAAGGCCCCGCCATCCAGCGCTGATTTCATTGAGGCCAGCAGCACGTGCGACCAGATATAACCCGCAACAAAGTCAACCTTGTCTTCCTTGACCAGGCGGTCGGTGGCCTGTTTGCCGGTTTCTGGTTTGACGGCGTCGTCAGCGAAGACCACTTGCAGGTCAGTGCCGCCAGCTTTCTTGCCCAGATGTTCCATGGCCAAATTGACGGCGTTTTGCATGTCGGTGCCGATGACGGCGCCGCCCGTGGTGAGTGTGGTGACAAAGCCGATCTTGACAGTGGCGGACTGCGCTGCGCCCACACTCAGGGCGGCGGCCAACGCCAAAGCGGTGTACTTGAGTTTCATATTGCGTCCTCTTAGTTGTGGTGGTGAATCTGATTTCATCGATGCATGGCCTACATGACGTCGATTTGCACAGTATAAGTTTGAATCTGCGTAATCACAGGGAGCCATGGCCTGGGTCCAGGTCCGGGTCCGGGTCCAGGTCCAGGCCCAGCCATCGGATGTCTGGCCCGAAAAGCGCCGTCACGGGGCAACACAAACAGACCATTGATGAGATGTTAGGAGTGCCCTGACCTGATGTCAAATGCATTGTTGTACGATTTTTGATGAGTTGGGCGCATTAATTATCGGGGCTTGGCGGCGCGGCTGCCGTTACGCGGTGCCAGACCAGTCCTGTCCATGGCCCCCCACCAAAGCCGGCTGTTCAGGTCCGATCGCGCGGTGGGGTGGGTGTAAGCCTGGTGGCTCAGGCCTGAACCAGGACGCCTGGGCAAATCAAATAGGGTAAATCATCGAGTTGCCGACCATTTCCGTGTCGTAGACGCACAGGCGCAACTCGAATTTCATGCCTTCGGTCGTGCGCACAATGCTGTCACGGTAAAAGCCGCAGTTAAAAACAGTGGACTCGCCGTCGTACTTGGTCCGAATGACCGCGTAGTTGGCCTCGGATTCGATGCGTTGCACACCGTCTTGGATGCAGTGGCTCAGCACGCGCGGTGTGCCAACGATATGCCGCTGATAGTAGGGGTCGTGGTACATGGTTTCTTTGACACCATAAACCCGGTCCCGAATCATGGCCTTGCTCTCCAGGGCGATCAGACACAGCGGCAGGCCCTGTTCAAAGTTCTCTCGCGGCTGCAGGCGATAGACGCCGTGTTCAACAAAGAAGTCAGGCCATTGGTCCCACTGCGCCGAGTCGCAGACCATGGCGTAGTCTGCGTACAGGCCCAGAAGATCGCTGTAGCTTTCAAAGTCCATTGTCTTCATTCGTCCATGACCTCGCGCCAGTAGCGGTACATGCCGCGAATCAGTGTTTCGGTGACCATATGGTCTGCATCGCCAACCCCATGGCCACCCATTTCCAGCAGGGTACGGTGATGGGGTTTTTGCTCGAACCCTTGTTGCGACCATTCGATCACCTCGCCATCGTCGGCCGAGACAAAGCCAGCCGGGCCGAACAGATTGGCCTGAATCAAGCGGCGCTCATCCATCTCAGGGGTGTCATCCTCGAAACCAAAATGGGTCCAGACGAAGTCAAAGGCACCGTGCCCGCTGGGCTGGATGTGTCGCATCGACACGCTGTTGACTTGTTGCTGGATGATCAGGCTCGGGAAAACCGTGGTCATCACCACAGTGGGCTCGCCCCACCAGGGTTCGGCAACAATGTCCAGCAGGCGGGGGTCGTTGAGCGTCATCGTCTCCTTAAAGCTATTGACGCCGCTGACCACCTCTTGCTTGGGCCCGCCCTTGGCCCGCGTTGAGATCATGGCCGCGTGACGGTGATGTGCGTCCATTTTGAGCTCAGACTTGCTGTCTGCTCGCCACAGCCCGAAAGTTGAAAACCAGGTGTGCAGCAGCCCCGGGTGGTAAGGGTCTTTGATGTTCTCCTGCATGAGCTTCCAGTTGCCCGGAATGCGCTGTCGCCGATAGCCCAGTACTTTGAGGCCGCGCCCGTTAAAGACCCGGTCAAAGTACTGCAGGATGGTTGGGCCTAAAAAATCTTCAAAAGTCTCAATGGCGTGGTCAAAGGATGCAAACACCACACCACCACGGCGCGCAACCTTGAGCCGCGTTAACCCATGATCTTCGAGCTTGAAGTCAGCGGGCATACCGCCGTTGAACTGGCCGTCGAGCTTGACGCCGCGCCGGTAGGGTACGCCTTGCAGGTCACCATTGAGCTTGTAACTCCACTGGTGATAGGGGCATAAAAATTCCTTGGTGTTGCCGTGGCGCTCGCGACAAAAGCGCAGCCCCCGGTGGGCACAGACGTTTTCCACCACGTGGATATCGCCGCTCTTGTCACGCACCATGATGACGGATCGCTCGCCAACCACTGTGCGGCGAAAGTCCCCTGCCTGAGGAATTTCAGCCTCCAGGCCGACGTAGCACCAGTGACGTTCATAGAAAAAACGCTGCAGTTCCTTGCGGTGCAGTTCGTCGTTGGTGTAAGCCGAAAAAGGCACACGGCTAGTGCCCTCACCAGGCCAGGTGGTCGCGCTGGCTTTTGCGGCTTTGGGTTCGTTCATGGACTCTGGTCTTTCTTGGCTATGGCTGACACGCTTTACCCCCATTTTGCACAAGCGCGCATCTTCTCCGCTTTAGGTGCTGAAGCGCTGGATCAGCCGCGGGGTTGGCCTGGCGCAAAATTGCGGTGCCCGAAAACACTTTGTTGCCTGGGTGCGTTACGCCTCAGGCAAGTAAAAGCCAGGTCCAAAAAAGGGGGTTCATGATGTCGTCAACGGGTTTGCGAATACTGGCCGTCACCGCGCATCCGGATGACGCTGAGATTTACATCTGGGGCAGCTTGTGTGCCTGGCGGGCGATGGGTGCGACGCTGGGCTTGGTAGTGGCTTCCTCGGGTGAAGCGGGCGTGCGCAAAGGACATGACGCGGCCGGTCTGGGCCCGCGGCGTGAAGCGGAAGCCCGCAGCGCAGCTCAGAACATCGGTCTTGAGCCAATTTTTTTGCGCCTTCCCGACGGTGGTCTGGCACAAAGTGATCTGCTCGATCGCGAGCTGGCCAGTGCGATGGCAGCCTTTGCGCCAACCCTGGTTCTCACCCACGACGTGCAGGACTACCACCCCGATCATCGGGCGGTATCCCAAGCTTTGCAGCGATTGGCATCGTTGAAGGTGCCGGTGCTGTACGTGGATACGCTGGCTGGCACCACGTTTCTGCCCAATGTGTACGTCGACACGACTGCCCATATCAGCGCCAAGATTGAGGCCATCCGTCGCCATCAAAGCCAGGACCCAGAGCGCTTTGTGCGCAATGCCACCAAGCAAAGCGTCTGGCGGGCTTATCAGTGCAACGCACCCGACGGCCACCATGCAGAGGCTTTTCGTTTTGACGCACACTACCCGTTTTCGGATATTCGCCAGCAGCTTCCCCCAGCTCCATCGCTTGCGCCTCTGAGTAATTTCAAATAACGAATACAAACCCATGAATTCACAAACGGTGTTGGTGACCGGTGCGTCATCCGGCATCGGGCTGGAAATTGCCCGATTGATGGCCCAGCAGGGCTATGAGCTTATTTTGTTGGCCCGACGCAAACACCTGCTGGATGCGCTGGCGCAGGAGCTGCGGGCGTCTTGCCAGGCCAAGGTAGAGGTGCTGGAGGCTGACCTGGCCGGGCCAGATGCGGCCCAGGCCGTGGTCGATGTTTTGCAGGCGCGAGGCTTGCAGGTCGACGTGTTGGTGAATAACGCAGGCTTTGGCCTGCTCGGTGATCACCTTGCCCTGGAGTCGCAATCGCAATTCGATATGGTGCAGGTCAACATCATGGCGTTGGTTCAGCTCACGCGTTTGCTGCTACCCGGCATGATTGCGCGCGACCGTGGCGGCGTGCTGAATGTGGCCTCAACCGCAGCGTTTCAGGCTGGCCCAGGCATGGCGGTTTACTACGCCACCAAGGCTTTTGTGTTGTCTTACACCGAGGCCTTGCATGAGGAGCTTTGCCGCACCCGGCTGCATGTGAGCTGCTTGTGCCCCGGACCGACAGATACCCCTTTTGTCGACGTGGCAGGCATGCAAGGCGTGAAATTTTTCAAACTCGGTGCGCAGCCTGCTGCTGAGGTGGCTCGGTTTGGTGTGCAGGCGTTCCAGGCGAACCGCGCGGTCGCAATCTCTGGCTTCAAGAATGCGTTTGCCGCGTTTCTGGTGCGCTTTACGCCTCGCTTAGCTCTACGAAAGGTGATTCGGGCGCTTACCCGCGTTTGATGTAGGACGTTGTAGCCTGTCGTGTGCTCACTCGTCTGAAACCGTTTCAAAGTCCCCTGGCAGCACAATTTCGATCAGCTCCAAGTCGCTAGAGTGTTCAAGCTCGCGGTGGCGAATGCCAGGTGGCTGGTGCACGCAAGTGCCAGCCTCGAGCCGGTGCACGCCGTGACCCTCATACTCAAAAACCGCCCAGCCTTTGAGCACATAGACCAACTGCAGCTCTAGGGTGTGGTGGTGCCAATCGCCAGTGGCCGTGGTGCCTTCTCGGGCACGTATCACGTGCATGACCGCCTTACCGCCAGTGGCCTTGAGAATCCCCAGGTCGCGGTATTCAAAATATTTACGTAAGCCGTCGTAAGTGAATACGCCGTCCTTGGCATGTTGAACATTGAATTGCATAAGGGGCTCCTTGGGTGCAGGGTGGGCTGGCTGATGTTACGGCCGCCAGGTCAGCCCGACCGCAAGCGCTGGCTTTTGCGGGTACGCTGGTAAAAGTTGTCGGGCTTGCTGCGCACCCACTGAACAAAGCGCTGGATTTCTGGATGTGCCAGCAAGGCGGCCATGGTTTGGTAGTCGCGCTCAAGTTCAACTTCACTGAGCAGCGCGTGAATCTGGCGGTGACAAATCCGGTGTAGCGCCACCGTCTCGACGCCACCGCGCGATTTGGGTAGCAGATGAT
The DNA here is from genome assembly GCA_030833685.1 of Rhodoferax sp. Lineage (GTDB taxonomy): Bacteria > Pseudomonadota > Gammaproteobacteria > Burkholderiales > Burkholderiaceae_C > Rhodoferax. The sequence continues at coordinate 17,519 of JAURGS010000015.1, forward strand.
GCGCGTCACGTTGACCCACGGGAATCAGGCGCCCACACAAAGGACAGGCCAAGGTGTTTTTCTGCTGGGTTGGCCATTGCCTGGATTGCGCCAGCTTTAATTTAATGCGCCCTTTCATTTCAACTCGCTCTTCGTCGGAATAGCTCCGTCACATTGTTGACACGCTTTTAGGCCCACAAGGATAACCGTGCGCTATCCTCTGTTGAGCTCAGCCTCAAATAGTTCGCAACAAGCGCCTTCTGTCGCGAAACCTGATGTAGCCATTGGACTTGATCATGACGAATCTGCCTCCCAGCGCGCCGCGTCCCATCGACGTACTGTTGCAGACTTATGCACAAAGCCACCGTAACCCAACCAACGAGTGGATACACATTGTCTGTGTGCCAGCGATCATGTTCACCCTATTGGGGCTGATGTGGGCTTGGCATCCTTTTGTTGCCATCGGTGTTGCTGTGCTGTCGCTGGCGTACTACGCCTGGCTGTCGATGTCGTTCATGTGGGGCATGTTGCTAATGACAGTTGCCATGCTGGGCGCGCTGGTTTGGTTGCCTGCTGGTACGGTCACCACCGTTTGTGCGGTGGTGTTTGTGCTGGCCTGGATCGGTCAGTTCATTGGCCACAAAATCGAAGGGGTCAAACCTTCTTTTTTTGATGACTTACGCTACCTCTTGATTGGCCCCTTATTTGTGCTGGCATTTGCTTACCGACGCCTGGGGATCCGATGGTGATCTGGACGAACATCAGGGGGTTTTTAAAAGGCCGTGTGTTCGTGGCCTGGCTGCTGGCGACGACTCTTTTTGTGACGGCTGGGCTGTCTATTTCAGATTGGGCGCAGCGCGATGCGTTTGCACTTGAGACAGAGCGGGCTGCGTACGAGATTGCAAAGATGCAGGAGCGAGATAAACAACTGGTGGCGAAACGATACCAGCGCGCCATTGACCAAATCTTGTTTCTCACACGAGTACCGCCCATCGCCGGCATTCGTCGTGCCCTCGCTAATCAGGGCTTTGACGCCCGCGACGGCGACACCTTGGCGAGGTGGCTTTCCCGATTGCAGGCGCTCGTGGAGGCATTGGTTTTATCAGACCCCGCCATCTATTCGGTGGAGGTGTTCGACTCCCAAAAAAATAGGGTGTTGGCATTGGCTGGTCGTAGCAGTGATGACCCAATAGACCTGGGTATTGATCGGGTCACCTCAATTCCCTTGGCAATGGCGCTCTCTGGCCTTACGGATCAGCCCCAAGCACCGCAGACTTCAGGCATTTACCGTATCGGTGCTGGGCCGCTGGCGGGCCGCCCGGTATTTCAGGCGGCGCTCGCCTTGCCGATATCAGACCTTGGGCAACACTATGTGGTGAAAATAACCGGCGCTGTCACTGATTTGATAGGTGACATTACGACTTCCAATCTTCGGGGTGTGGTGGAGTGGCTTGTCGATGAGCAGGGGCGGTTTATTTCTGCCCCAGAGGCTGGCAAGATCTTTGGTTTGGCGCCCGCTGCGAATGTACCAACCTTTCAGACTGAATTCACTCAGTTGCCTTCTGACACTTGGGCAACGCCAGAAGGATTAAAAAACACCAGCTGGGTCCAGGACCGCGCGGGCCAAAAGTGGTTGATGCTGTCTGAGCCCATGCTGCCGAAGCGTCCATCTGCGCAGGGTGGACTATCACCGGTGGTGCTTTACTCTGGCTTACCGCTGGCGCTACTTGAGCAGCGAGCCGAAGACGCTTCACGATTAGAAAGAGTCATGATTTGGGCCATGTGCCTTGCGATTGTTGGGTTGATGTTGATGGCTGTACTGTCCCGTTGGGCAGTGGTAGATACAGAAACGCAGCTCACCACGGATGTGGCTCTGGGCGATCAACTCAGACCCCTTTCAAATTTAGGGGGTGCTCACTTGGCCTTCGCTGTGGCTGTGGGTATCGTAAGCGCGGCCTTGGTTTACCTGATCGTTGGTGTGGCTCTGCCTGATCTGCCGTTTCCCTACATGGTGATGTTTTCATCCGTCTTGTTCGCTTCCACTTTCACTGGCTTTGCAGGTGGTGTCGCGGCCTCGGCGGTTGGGGCGCTGGCGGCCCTGGACTTGGGCACTACCTCGAGCCCGCTGATGGACTTTTCTGGCGTTACGGCCTGGCATGCGCTGGGTGCTACCTTCATGATGCTGTCAGGCGTTGCGCTGTCCTATTTTCAGGAGCGCACACGCGTGGCAGGCTTAATCGCGTTGCAAGCTGAGCACCAACGTGCTGTAGAAGCACAAAAAGCGCAGGAAGTTTTGCTGGCTGAGACAGCGCAGCGTGCGCTGATCATGCAGACTGCGGGCGAAGGAATTCATGTGTTGGATCATCAAGGCAATCTGGTGATGTTTAACCCAGCGTTTTGCGAGATGCTGGGTTATAGCGAGGAGGAGGCGAAAAGTCTGCGCATTTGGGACTGGGAGGCCTCTATCCAACCGGGGGAAATTGGGCAGGCTCTGGACAATATGTTCAGCGCCGAAACAATCCAAGTTTTTACCAGTAGGCATAAACGAAAAGATGCCACTTACTACGATGCAGAAGTCAGCTACAAAAGTGTGACGATTCAAGGTGAGCGCTTTCTGTTTTTGTCCGCTCGCGACATCACAGCGCGGCTCAAGGCAGACCATGAACTCAAGCGGCGCTTGGCTGAGAGAGAGACCCTGCTTGATGAGGTGCATCACCGCGTCAAGAATAATCTGCAGGTGGTCTCGGGTTTGTTGATGCTTCAGCAGCTGGGCTCTAACAATGAGACGGTGCGTGAGCAACTGCAAATCAGCAGGGACCGCATTTCGGCGATTGCAAGAATTCACGAGCAGTTGTACAAAGGCGCACGCTTCGATAGCATTGACTTTCGGTGGTACACGCAAGAGCTTTTTGAGACCATGAACAGCGCCAGCGATCTGAGCGGGCGAGGCGTGAGTCTTGTGTTGCGCGATGGCACCTTTAGCCTTCCCTTGCAGGAGGCAGTGCCCTGTGGTTTATTGCTTCACGAGCTGGTTAGCAATGCGATCAAGCATGCGTTCCCTGATGGTCGTCGTGGCAAAGTTTGGGTGGCCCTCAGCCAGATGGCTGAGGGCGGGCGCATCATGGAGGTGGGCGACGACGGCGTGGGCATGCCAGATTCGGTACAAGATTTGGGTACGCTAGGCCTGGACCTGGTTCATCGCTTGGCGGCTCAACTGGGTGCCACGCTGAGGCGTCAACCGTCTGCGGTGGGTACGGTATACGCCTTGGAATTGCCTGAACTTAGAAGTGAGAATACAGAAAGGGAATCATGAAGCTATCGGTCATGGTGGTGGAGGACGATGCGGTAACTGGGATGGCCTTGGAGCGGTTGTTGAAGTCCCACGGCTGCACGGTTATTGGCCCATGCGCGCATGGTGACACGGCCCTGAAAATTGCCGACCTCAAACGCCCGGATGTCGCGCTGCTGGATATTCGATTGGCAGGTTGGATGAATGGCATATTGACGGCACTCTCCTTGAGTGAGTCGTATCGCATTCCCCTGATTTTCATCACGGGACAGGACACGCCAGAGCGGCGGGTTGAAGCGATGGCGCTCAAGCCTCTGGCTTATTTACTCAAGCCACTCAACGAAAGCCAGCTACTTGGGATTCTGGAGGAAATTGAGGCCAAGTTGCATCCTAAGGCATAGCGCAGAGGCGTTGGCAGTGATCTTTCAAGCGAAACAAACGGCATTTCTTAACCCTTAGGAGCGACCATGAATCGATTGACGGCGGCAGATTTTGACCAGGAACTTCTTGTCTTGTTTGATGCGTATGTCCATGGCGATCTTGATCGCCGTGGTTTTTTGGATCGGGCGCAAAAGTTCGCTGTTGGGGGTTTAACGGCTGCTGGCCTGCTTGCCGCGCTGAGCCCCAACTTCGCTGCGGCGCAGGTGATTGCCAAAGATGACAAACGCCTTGTCACCGAGACTGTGAGTGTGGCCTCGCCCGACGGTCACGGCACGGTCAAAGCGTATGTGGCCAAGCCCGCAGGGGCATCGGGCAGATTGCCGGCAATTTTGGTGATTCATGAAAACCGAGGGCTCAACCCCCACATTGAAGACATTGCCCGGCGTCTGGCCGTCGATGGTTACCTGGCCATGGCGCCTGATGCGCTGACACCGCTGGGCGGCTATCCGGGTGACGAGGACAAGGCGCGCGCCTTGTTTGCCACCTTGGATCAAAAGAAAACCTTGCCAGATTTTCTGGCCTGCGCTGGCGCATTGAAAGCTCGGGCGGACTGCTCGGGCAAGGTTGGTGTGGTTGGATTTTGTTATGGCGGGGGCATCGCGCACACCTTGGCCACCCGCCTGCCAGACCTGGCAGCTGCAGTGCCTTTTTATGGCAACCACCCGCCGGCTGAAGCTGCAGCACGGGTCAAAGCCCCCCTGCTGATTCATTTTGCCGACAAAGATGATCGCATCAATGCAGCCTGGCCAACGTATGAGGCCGCCTTGAAAGCAGCAGGTATTGCCTACACCGCGCACAGATATGCCGGAACCCAGCACGGCTTTAACAACGACACCACGCCACGCTTTGACGCTGCGGCGGCCAAGCTGGCCTGGGACAGGACCATGACGTTTTTTGCCCAGAATCTGAAGAGCTGAGGCTGGCGAGTATTTATCTGGCCTGCAGTCTGGCGCAACTGAATGCGATGTGTTGTGCGTGGAGTTGGGCGTTGAGGCGATGGTGTGGTTACCTTAGTTCTTCTGTCTGACCTTGGAGGTCGTATGTTGCGCACGCTTTTCCTTTCTTGCTTGTTGGGCTTACTGAACGTTGGCGCTCAAGCGCAGCCGGCCGAGCGCTTAGACGTCTGGTGGGGACACATGTGGGGCTATGGCATGGGAGGTGGGGGCATGATGTTTGTTTTTTGGCTGATCGTTCTTGTGCTGGTGGTGGTGTTGGTCCGGTGGGTTATCAGCGGTGAGCGCGGCGGCCGCGCTGACGCACGCGAGATCCTGGACAGGCGCTTTGCCAAGGGCGAAATTGACGAGGTCGAATACGCCAAGCGCAAAGCGGCGCTTGCCAACAAAGACTGAGCGCAAATGATCACAGATTGGACATGACGGGGTGCTTTGATCCTTTAGCCTGACGGAAGAATTGCACAAACTGAAAGCCGACAGATTGGATCGGGACTTAACTTTTTTTTGGAGACTTTATGCGCAGATTTACGCCCATATGTATGACTTTTGCGGCGCTGGCGTTGCTACTGGTGTTCCCTGCGCATGCAGCGCCAGCCGGTACGGTTAAGACGTCAAAAGGGAGCGTGTTTGTTGAGCGCCAGGCTAACAAAATACCGGCGAGCCCAGGCTTTTCTGTCGAGGCAGGCGACCGTGTGGTCACCGGGTCAGATGGTGCTGTTGGCATCATGCTCAAAGACAGTACCTCTTTGTCTGCTGGTCCGAATTCAACGTTGGACCTGGATAAGTATTCCTTTGATCCCAAAACACATGGGGGCGAGCTCAACGCATCGGTCACGCGTGGATCTCTGGCTGTGATTTCCGGAAAGTTGGCCAAGGCCAATCCTGATCGGGTGAAGTTTTCGACGCGTAGCATGACGCTGGGAGTA
>JAURGS010000160.1 GCA_030833685.1 Rhodoferax sp.
TGCGTGGTGATGGTGGGTGAACTCAACGAAGCGGGCGACGGCATTGCGTACATCGCCATCAACAGTTGCATCCAGTTGCTTCCCTCGCTCGATGGCAAATCCATTAAAACCGTTGAGAGCCTGGTCAGGCCTGACGGCAGCCTGCATCCTATTCAAGAAGAGATGATCAAATGCCACGGCTCGCAATGCGGTTTTTGCACGCCGGGCATCGTGATGAGTCTGGTCAATCTGGTGCAGACCCAACCCAAACCTGACCGCCGCGAAATCACCGACGCACTCAGCGGCAACCTGTGCCGCTGCACCGGCTACAAGCCCATCATCGACGCCACCAACCAGGCCTGCCATCACGGTGCCCGCCTGAAGCTGGATGATGCAGCCGATGTCAACTTGCTCCAGCAGATCCGTCGCTCGCAGACGCCCACACTCAGCCTTGAAGGCGAAATCCTGGTGCAGCCTGTGGTGCGAACACGTAAGGGCAATGAATTTGTGTCACCCGCCACGCTTGACGAAGCGGCTGACTATCTGGCCAAGAACCCGCAAACCACCTTATTGGCTGGCAGCACCGAGATCGGGCTGCAGGTCAACAAACAGTTCACACGACCCGAGCGCATCATGTACCTGGGCAATGTGCGCGAACTGCACCAGATTGAGGACATGCCTGACCATTGGCGCATTGGCGCCATGGCCTCACTGACCCGTGTGGAACAGCTGCTAACCCAACCCTACCCCGACTTCGCCGAAGTCATCCGCCGCTTTGGCTCACCACCGATACGCTCCACCGCAACACTTGCGGGCAATATCGCCAATGGCTCGCCCATCGGCGACTCCATGCCCTGCTTGATGGCCTTGGGCGCGCGACTGGTTCTTCGGCGCAAAGACAAACGCAGAACCGTGCTGCTGGACGCCTTCTATGTGGGGCAGAAAAAAACGGTGCTCCAGCCTGGCGAGTTCATTGAAGCCATTGAGCTGCCAAAACCTGCACCCGGCCAGGTGTTTCGTGCCCACAAGATCAGCAAACGCTTTGAGCAGGATATTTCGGCCACCTGCGCGGCCATCAGCTTTTGCCTAGACAAAGGTCGACTCAGTGGTGTGCGCCTGGCCTACAACGGCCTGGCGCCCTCGCCTTGCCGGGCACCCAAAATCGAATCGGTGCTGGAGGGTCGCACGCCCGCTGAAGTTAGCGCCGCAGACCTGGACCAGGCTGTCGCTGCGAGCTTCACGCCACGTGATGGCTTGCGTGCGACCTGGGCCTATCGCGCCTTGCTGGCGCGAAATCTGGTACTGGAATTTATTGAAGATCAGACGTTGGAGGTTGCCTGAATGAACGCCCCAAGCATCATGAAGTCACTGCTACGCGCCGACGGCCAGCAACTGGGCGCCGAGCTGGTTCACGAATCTGCCCATCTGCACGTGACTGGGCGGGCCGCCTACGTTGATGACCAGCCCGAATTGGCCGGAACCCTTTACGCCGCGCTAATCAAGTCGCCCGTTGCGCACGGCGAACTCATTGGTGAAGGCATCGATCGCGACGCTTTGCTGCGCGAGCATGGCGTGGTGGCTGTGTTCACCAGTCGCGACATTCCTGGCGAAAACAATTGCGGCCCCATCATCCATGACGACCCCTTTCTGGCGGAAGGCAAGGTGGAATTTATTGGCCAAGCGGTGGCCGTGGTGGTCGCCCGCGAGATGCTCTACGCCCGCGAAGCAGCCAGTAAGGCCCGTGTTTTGGTCAAAGAACTGCTACCGATCCTGACCATTGAGCAAGCCATGGCGGCACAAAGCTTTGTCATGCCATCCAAAGGCATCACCCGCGGCGACGCCGATCAGGCCATCAGACAAGCACCATTCAAGATCAAAGGCAGCACAGAAACCGGCCAGCAAGAACAGTTTTACCTGGAGGGGCAAATCACCTACGCAGTGCCGCGGGAGGACGGGCAGCTGACGCTGTATGTGTCGACGCAACACCCCGACGGCAATCAGCGCGAAGCCGCTGCTGCGCTCAAACTCAGCACCAAAGATGTTGAGGTGATCTGCCGACGCATGGGCGGCGGTTTTGGCGGCAAGGAAGGCAACGCAAGCATCTTCAGTCAAAGCGCGGCCTTGGCCGCCTTTAAGCTTCAGCGCCCGGTCAAATTGCGCGTCAACCGCGACGACGACATGATGATCACCGGCAAGCGCCACGACTTCAAGATCGACTACGAAGTGGGTTTTGACCAAGACGGACGCATCCTGGGCGCAGATATCACGCTGGCTTCCCGCTGCGGCTACAGCACCGACTTCTCTGGCCCGGTGAATGACCGCGCCTGCTTGCACATCGACAACTGCTACTACATCCCCAACCTGAAGCTGATAAGCCACCGCTGCAAAACCAACACCCAAAGTGCGACCGCATTTCGGGGCTTTGGCGGACCGCAAGGCATGTTTGGCATTGAAACCATCTTGTCAGAGATCGCCAACACCCTGGGCAAAGACCCGCTGGAGGTCAGAAAACTCAACCTCTACCAGGACCCGGCGCGCTCAGGGCAAGCGGACACGCTGACCACCCAGTACGGCCAGGTCATTGAGGACTGGATCGGCGATCAGATCGTTGACCAAGTCGAGACCCAGGCGCGCTACCAGGACAGGCGTGCCGCGATCAACACATTCAATGCCCAGCACAAAAACCGCAAACGGGGTCTGGCGCTGGTTCCACTGAAGTTTGGCATCAGCTTCACCGCCACCATGCTCAACCAAGGCGGTGCGCTGGTCAGCATTTACATGGACGGCTCGGTCAGTTGCAACCATGGCGGCACTGAAATGGGCCAAGGACTGAACACCAAGATGGCGCAAGTCTGTGCAGACGGACTAGGCATCGACACCGCGCTTATTCGTGTCACCGCTACCGACACGCAAAAAGTGCCCAACGCTTCAGCCACAGCCGCTTCCAGTGGCGCGGATATCAATGGCGCGGCGATCATGAATGCCACGGCGCAGTTGCGCGAGCGCTTGGCGCCCGTGGCTGCGCGCCTGCTTGGGTGCGCGGCTGCCGATGTGCGCTTTGCAAACAGCCAGGTTCATGGCGGGGGGCAGTCTGTGGCATGGCCGGTGCTGGCCAAACAGGCGTGGCTGGACCGCGTTGGTTTGTCGGTGACCGGCTTTTTTATGACGCCAGAGATCCAATACGACTTCAACACGCTCAAAGGCAAAGCGTTTTATTACTTTTGCTACGGCGCTGCGGTCAGCGAAGTCGAGATCGACACCCGCACTGGCGAATGGTGGCTCAAAGCCGTGGATATTGTTCATGACGCTGGGCGCAGCATCAACCCCGCTATTGACCAGGGCCAGATCGAAGGCGCATTCATTCAGGGCATGGGCTGGCTCACCATGGAGGAATGCATTTGGGACAAGAAAGGCAAGCTGCTCACGCATGGCCCGAGCACTTACAAAATCCCGGTTGCGGGTGACGTGCCAGAGCATTTCAATGTGACCCTCTTTGCCGGCCAAAATATCAAGCCCACCCCTTTCAACAGCAAGGCCGTCGGCGAGCCGCCCCTGATGCTGGGTTTGTCCACCTTCTTTGCGATCCGCGATGCTGTCAGCGCAAGTGCCGATCACCGCAGCGTGGTGCAGCTAAGCGCACCGGCCACGCCTGAGCGGATCTTGCTGGCCTGCGAGCGAGCCAGAAAAGAAACGCGGGCTGCAGCCTGACCCGTGCCTTTGCACCTTCAAGATTTTTTTGCACTGCTGGGACACCAAGACGGTGTACTGGTCAAGGTGCATGCGGTGCAAGGCTCAGGCCCGCGCGAGCAAGGTGCCTGGATGGCGGTGTTTGGCAACGCGGTCGTCAATACCATCGGCGGCGGGCACCTGGAGCTCCAAGCGATTGAGCAAGCGCGGGCCTGGCTGAAGTCACCCGATCAGCTTCCAAGTGGTGCAAACACCCCTGCGCAATTGGTTCGCTTCGCGCTGGGGCCCAGCCTGGGGCAGTGCTGTGGCGGGGTGGTTCACCTGGCGTTTGATCGGGTTGGGATCGCTGATCTGCCAAGGCTGCGTGTGGAGTTGACACCACCGATGCACGCACTCGGTTTATTTGGCGGCGGCCATGTGGGACGCGCACTGGTCAAGCTCTTGGCAGACCTGCCATTTGCAGTGCGCTGGGTTGACAGCCGTGACGAGATCTTTCCCAGCCAGACCCCGCAAAACGTGGCTTGTGAACACTCCCATCCGGTGCAGGCGGCCGTGGCGGATCTTCCGCCAAACGCCGCTGTTCTCATCATGAGCTTTAGCCACGCTGAAGATCTCGACGTGGTCGCGGCCTGTTTGCAGCGCCAACGTCAGCACAAGGACCTGCGCTTCATTGGCCTGATTGGCAGCAAAACCAAGTGGGCGAGCTTTCGCAAAAGACTGAGCCAATTGGGTTTCACCGAACAAGAACTCACCCAAGTCACCTGCCCGATTGGCGTGGGCGGCATACCGGGCAAAGCCCCTGAAGTGGTGGCGCTCGCTATTGCCGCACAACTGTTGCAAGTCTGCGCCAGCGCTTGTGCGCCGACCTGATATGACCCACCTTGAACTCCTGATTCAAGCACCGGCCAAGGCGGCACAACTGATCGTGTTGCTACACGGAAAAAACGGCTCTCCTGGTGATATGCAGGCCTTGGGTCAGGCACTGGCCGAATCGTTCCCACAGGCTCGGGTGCTCGCACCGCAGGCACCCTTGGCCGCTCAAGCCCCGGGCCACGGCCACCTGTGGTTTGAGGTCGAAGCCGAAGAAGAGCGGTTTTCGCCCATTCACATCGACGCGGCCATGATTGATCTCGGAGAGCGAATGGTTATGTGGCAGTCTCTGGCTGAAATTTCTCGCGCTGAAACCGCCCTCATTGGATTCGGTCAGGGTGCCACCTTGGCCTTGCAGAGTACCTTGCTGGCAACACCCTGGGCCGATCGCGTGATGGCACTGGCGGGCGCCTTCGCGCAAAAGCCAGTTGGGCTGCACTATCTGGGTAGCGTGCATTTGCTACACGGCAAAAACGACGCCCTCACCCATTGGAAAACTGTGCTCGAAGACGCTTATTGCCTGCGTGACAGCGGCATCGACATGACCGCCGAGATCCTGCCGCTCATCGGCCACGAGATGCACCCGACCATGATAAAAAAAGCGACCGAGCGACTGAGTACCCATATCTCCAAACATTTGTTTGAGGCTGCGATGACCCAGGCGCCTGGCAACGACAAGCCGGCCCTGCAATAAAGCAATCTACCCCTTAGCGCCAAGTCGCACGCCCAGGCGCCGGCCAAAGCGCGAGCGGCTTTAGTCAGTCATTGAGCAAAACCACCTTACCCAAAACCGATCGAGATTGCAGCTTGGTGTAGGCCTGCTTGAGTTCACGCATGGGCAACTCGGTGTCGATCACCGGTTTGATGAGTCCGCGCGAATAAAGCCCCGCCATCTCTCCCAGCATCGCTGCATTGGCGCCGGGCTCCTGCTTGGCAAAGCCACCATAGAAAACACCGACGACCGACGCCCCTTTGAGCAAGGTCAGGTTCAAGGG
>JAURGS010000161.1 GCA_030833685.1 Rhodoferax sp.
ATGAGCTTCATGGTGTTCCTTGAGTTTTTGGGGGGGCGTCAACGTCACTGGGGCAGCAAGCCCAAGGACTGCCGCCACGCTGAGATGGCGCTGGCCAGATCGATTCGGCTGCGGGCCTCTTGGCGTTCTGCTTCGACGGCCTCAGCCTCGATGCGCAAGCGGGTTGGCAGATCGGTCTCTCCAAGCCTGAATGACTTGTCAAAAAAGCCACGTGACTCTCTGGCCAGCCTGGCCCTTCGCTGGGCGGCGTCGAGTTGTGTGCGAGCGGCCTCCACGCGTGACGCAGCTCCGCGCTGATCGGCTTGAATGCGGTCCCTCTCGAGGGTGAGTTGGGACTGCACCTCAATGGCTTCGGCCTGCGCCGTCGCGACACGAGCGTCATACCTGGGGCCTGCGCCAAAGGGAACTCGAACGCCGATAAGCACAGTCTGGCCGTACCGCTCTCCAAAAGCTCCTCGGTCTCGCGTGGTGGCGACCGTCAGTTCGGGGTTGGCGCGCTTTTGGGTGCTGATCAGATTGGCCGTGCGCTCGGCAACGGCGATGCGGTCTTCCAACTCTGCGAGCAGCGGATGACGGGCAGTTTGAGACGGAACAGGTGACGGTTCACCTGTTCCGTTGTGGATCGAGTCAGGCACAGCGACCCCACCCGTGAGCGCAGCAAGCTGTGCAGACGCAACGGCTGATGCAGCCTGTGCCTGAGCGGCAAGCGCTTCAGCCGCAGCCACGGCGCCCTCTGCCTGGTGCTGGTCTGACCGTGCCAGGTCACCTGCCTGTGTCCGCTTGGCAACGTCAGCGGCCAGTCGTCTGGCATTGGTCAACTGCTCGCGCGCCAGCTCTGCATCGACCCGAGCACGCTGCCAGCTCCACCAGGCGTCCCTGACCGAAGAGGCAAGCCGCAATTGGGAGGCAAGGACTCGGCGCTCAACAAATGAGATTTCAGCCTGAGCCAACTCGGCACTGGCCGTGCGCTGCCCGGGTAGCCAGATGGGAACCGCGATACCGATCTCGGCTTCACGCGCGCCGTTGTTGCCAGTCGTCCGGTCCGATCGCTGACTGATTTCCAGTGTGGGTGCCTCAGGCGAGAGCAGCCCAGCGGCTTTGGCTTGGGCCTGCGCGGCGTCACGGCGCGATTGAAGTGCGCGTGCCTCGGGTTGCCTCTGCCAGGCTGTCTCGAAAACTTCCTTCAATGACGCTGCGCCACCAGGCGCAGCATCGGTATGGCCTTGTGCATGGGCGCTCAGGACTCCACAACTCAATGCAATGGCCGACAGCACCAATCGAAGGGGGGCTGTCTTTTTTTCACTCAAACGCATGACTCATCTCCAATGGTGAAAACAACCAGGGAGATCAGCGAGCGGCGACGCAAAGGTCGCGGGCTTTAGTGCACAACGCTCAATGCGTCACGCGCGTCAGCGCACAAGGGATTCGAAAAAAGGGAAGTGGAAACCCGAGGCTCGCCGATCAGGCAAGCCTGGGCCATTGCGGCCGTTCGGGGCGCTCGGTATGGGCCGGAGTGGGGTTGACGTGGTCGTCGGATCGATGGTCCTGACCCGTTGCCGCTATGGGCGTCTTCAGATCACTGGTCAGCGCAGCTGCGCAACCCAGATGACATGTCGCACAGTCGTGGTGTACCCCAGTTGATGCAGTGCCATCTTTGCCAGATTCGTGGTTGTCAGCTGCTTGATGGTCGTGGGTGTGGTGTCCAGGGTGGTTGGCAGTCACACCGGCCTCATGTTGGCAATAGCCAGCCACTGCTGCCCAGCTGAACTGCAAGGGCAACAGAACCAGCAAAAAGATTGCCAAGAACTTTTTCATTCCTGATAGTGTAGTAGCTTTAGGCTTCGAAGGCCACTTGCCAGGTCCTTGACCTCATGATTCCTGAGGCCACTGCAGTTCGATGGTATCCGGATGACAGCACTCATTTGACTGCCTTGAGAAGACGCAGTCCGTTGAAGACCACCAACAAGCTCGCACCCATGTCAGCGAATACAGCCATCCACATGGAGGCGTCATCAAAGATAGCCATCAGTAGGAACACCGCTTTGATTCCCAAAGCGAGAGTGATGTTCTGCCACAAAATGACATGGGTCTGCTTGGACAGGCGAATCGTCTCGGGCAATCTGCGCAGATCATCGTTCATGACCACGATGTCTGCGGCCTCCATCGCTGTATGGGTTCCAGCCGCACCCATTGCAAATCCGATGTTTGACTTTGCCAGTGCAGGGGCATCATTGATGCCATCGCCTGCCATGGCCGTCACGCCGTACTGACCCTGAAATTCTTCGATCGCCTTGAGTTTGTCTTCTGGCAGCAAGTTGCCCCGGATTTCAGAAATTCCGGCCTTGTGTCCCACCGTCTTTGCTGTCAGCGCATTGTCTCCCGTCAGCATGATGGGTGTGACGCCAAGCGTCTTCAATTGAGCGATGGCCTGTGTCGACGATGTTTTGATCGTGTCCGCCACCGCGAAGAGTGCGATCACCCGATCTCGATTTGCCAGAATGGTCACGGTTCTTCCTGCGCCCTCATGTTCAGCGAGCCGAGCTTCCAACTCTGGAGAGCATTGATTGCGCTCCTCGATCCAACGGTGGTTGGCCAGGATGTAGGGGTGCCCGTCGATAACGCCTTGGACCCCACGACCCGCAACGGCTTCAAACGGAAGGACCTCTTGAGTAGATTCAGTCAGGCCCTGGGCAATCGCTTTCGAGACTGGGTGATCCGAGCGTGAAGCCAGACTCTTTGCCAAACGCTCAAGGCGTTCTCGGGGCTCATCCAAGGCAATAGCCTCAAATGCCACAAGTTTGGGCTTGCCCTCGGTGATGGTCCCTGTTTTGTCCAGAGCCACAGCTTTAATTTTGCGTGCTTCTTCCAGATAGACGCCACCTTTGATCAAAATACCGCGCCGTGCCCCGGCGGCCAGCCCACTCACCACCGAGACAGGCGTGGAGATGACCAGCGCGCAAGGACAGGCGATTACCAGCAAAACCAAGCCTTTGTAGATTGCCTGCAACCATGTGACTCCTGCGACCCAAGGCAGCAGCAAAGCGACCAACAGTGCAAGAGCAAAGACAGCTGGCGTGTAGATTGCAGCAAATTGATCTACGAAGCGCTGGGTTGGCGCGCGGGTGGCTTGGGCCTCTTCGACCGCTTTAATGATCCGACTGAGTGTGCTGTCAGAGGCCAGAGACGTGACCCGGATTTCAAGGGCTGCTGCTTGGTTGATCGTCCCGGCATAAACCTCGTCGCCCGGCGTCTTGTCTACGGGCAGACTTTCTCCAGTCAAGGGCGATTGGTCCACTGCACTTTGACCGACGGTGATGGTGCCATCTAGTGGAACTCGTTCACCCGGAGCGATGCGAACAACCGAGTCCAACGAGACCAACTTGACGTTCATCCGAATCCATGTGCCGTCGTTTTGCCGAACTTCGGCCAACTCGGGGGACATGGCAAGGAGGCTCTTGATTGCGCCACGCGCGCGATCGACTGCGCGCGCTTCAATGGCTTCTGCAATGGCGTATAGCGCCATGACCATGGCGGCTTCTGGCCATTGGCCAATCAAGAAAGCGCCGGTGACGGCTACCGTCATGAGCGCATTAATGTTCAACCGCGCCTGACGCAGGGCTACCAAGCCTTTGGCGTACACGCCAAACCCCGACAAGAAAATTGCACCTAACGCCAAGACCATGCCGATGGCGGCGATCCATTGATTGGTCGGAAATGCAAATGCAATCGCTTCGGCGATCAGCGCTAAGCCGAGTGCCAGGATAAGTTTTCCCCACGATGACCAAAACCCGGCCGGGACTTGATGGTTGTCAGTTTCCTGGGGCAAGGGCTCCGGCTTGAAACCAGCTTTCTTGATGGCCTCCAAAGCTGGTGGGATGGCGACCACGTCGGCACTGATCGTCAGGACGCGCTCCCCAAGATTGAAATGTAGTCCATGGATTCCGACAACTTTGTCCAAGGCTCGTCGGATCTCCGACTCTTCTGACGAGCAGTCCATGTTGGCGATTCGAAATCTGCTCCCGACCGGCGCTGACGAAGCCACGCTGGGGTCTTGAACGGGCGACAACGCAGAGGCGCAAGTTGACTCTCCGCAGCAGAACGTGCTGGCGGGGGTCTGCTCCGGTTGGTCTGCGCAGGGGAGGATGTCTGATCTTTGGCTCATGTGGATATTAGAAACCCTGTAGCCACTTTAGTGTCAAGGGGCTAGAATTTTTCCAATTCTGAGCATGTAGCAGACCAAGGGGTTGTTATGAAAATCGGAGAACTGTCCAAGGCAACTCACACGCAAGTGGAAACCATCCGGTACTACGAGCGCGAAGGCCTGCTGCCGCAAACCGACAGGACAGAGGGCAACTACCGGGTTTACGGGCCAGCACATGTTGAGCGCTTGTCCTTCGTACGCCACTGTCGTCGCCTGGATATGACATTGGAGGAGGTCCGCACGCTCTTGCGTTTCAAGGATTCGCCGCCCCAAGACTGCTCGGTGATCAACGACTTGGTCGATGAGCACATCAAGCATGTGACGATCCGCATCAAAGAACTGAAGTCCTTGCAAAAGCAATTACTCGATCTTCGAAACAGCTGCGCGGGTGTCGGTACGGTTGAGGCGTGTGGGGTCCTGTCGGGGCTGTCGCGTGCTTCGCTAGTGGAGCCAGCAATTCAAGCACTTGGGGAGCACCACGTACATGGACCTCATAAAGCTTCTGGGCAGCGCAGATCCAAATGATCACGTTATCAAGGGGACCCGGATCACATCGGTCACCCGCGATTTGCTTAATGTTCGCGGCTTTTCGAAGTTAAATACAAAGCAGTGCCCGCTGCTCATCCCACAGTAATGGCGTGCCAGAAGCTAGATCGAACAAGGTGACGTGGTCCGGCAATGACTCGTCCAAGATGGCAGCCACGATGTCAGGTGCCAGCGTGGTGAGGTTCACCATCCGACTTACGTAGGCCCGGTCCATCCCCTCCATCTCTGCAACCTCGGCGAGGTTCCGCGCCTTGCCAGACTCCAAAATGGCCAGCCATCGATGCCCACGGACCAAGGCCAACTGCATCGGGGTGGGCTGGTTATCCCACGCACGCGGTTGCACGGAAGTGCCGTCCGGCAAGGTCACAGCCTTGCGACGGCCGCGTCGGATGATCTTGATCGGGATGGTCACGTTCATGCTGCCATTGCTGGCGCTGACCACATCGGCCTCCCCGGTCGCCTTGATCGTGATCTCGTTCATGCGGCCACCTCAACTGCTTCTTTGGGGGCAGGCAGATTCAATTCAGCGGCTAGCCGCTCCAGGCCATTCGGCATGAACTGCACTTCGATGTTGTGGGGCGTGACCACCACTTTCTTGATCAGCAGGCGGACGATGCGCTCTTGCTCTGCCGGGAACAGCTGGTCCCAGATCTTGTCGATCTGCAGCATGGCAATGCATACGCTGGCCTCATTGACCAGCGGATCCCGTGCGGTCATGTATTGGGCCACCCGGGTTTTGAGATCGGGCGCGCGCAGGATGCGGCGCATCTGCGCCACCACGTT
>JAURGS010000162.1 GCA_030833685.1 Rhodoferax sp.
ATTGGCCTGGCGCGTTTGTGACAGGCGTCCAGCAGCGCGTCAAAGCGGCTCAGCGGCGCAACCGCCGGGTGGCCGTCGCGGCCGTCGTGCCCGCGACGCGCCACGATGGCGTATTCCACCAGAAGAATCGAGTTTTTGGTCGCGATACCCATTAGCATGATCAGGCCAATGAGCGATGGCATCGAAAAACTTTTATCCGCAACCAGCAAGCCGACGAACGCGCCGCCCAGCGACAACGGCAAGGCACACAGGATGGTGATGGGCTGCAGAAAATCTTTGAACAGCAGCACCAGCACGATATAGATACACAGCACGCCAGTGAGCATGGCCAGCGCAAAGCTGGCAAACAATTCGCCCATGATTTCGGCGTCACCCAGCTCCAGTTGCCGAACGCCAGGTGGCAGCTGGCGGATGCTGGGTAAGCGTTGCACCGCGGCGGTGACATCGCCCAGGGCAGCGTCCGATAGCTCGACCTCGAAATTGATATTGCGTGAGCGGTTGAGTCGATCGATGACCGCTGGGCCTGCGCTGATCTCCAGCGTGGCCACCTGGCTGAGCATCACCGGGCCCAACGCCCCGGGCACGCTCAGGCGACTGATTTGCTCGAGGTCTTGGCGCACGCGGTCATCCAGCCGAACCACGATCGGTATTTGACGCTGGCTGAGGTTGAGCTTGGCCAGCGCATTGTCATAGTCACCCAGGGTGGCGATGCGCAAGGTGTCGCCAATGGCCGCAGCGCTAACCCCGCGCTCTGCGGCGCGAGCGAAGTCTGGTCGAACCGCAATTTCCGTTCGCGTCAGGCTGGCGCTGGAGGTGATGCTGCCAAGGCCGGCAATGGTGCGCAAGTCGCGCTCCACAGCGCTGGCTGCCGTGGCCAGGGCTAAGGGATCCTCGCCTGTGAGAACAAGCTGGTATTTCTCACCTGAACCACCCAGGCCCACCTTGCTTCGCACACCAGGCAAATTGCCCATGGCCTCACGGATCTGGGCCTCAATTGCTTGTTTACGCGGCCGCTGTCCGCGCGGCGACAACAAAATGGTCAGCGTGGCTTTGCGCACCTCGGCGCTGCCCTTGGGCGCGAAAGGGTCACTGCCGGCGGCACCCCCACCAACGGTGGTGTAGATACTCTGGATGTGCTTTAGTGGCTTTAACAGCTCTCGCGCAGCCTCGGCCGCGTCGCGGGTTTGGGCCAGCGTGGACCCGGGGGCGAGCTCCATGTAAACCTGGGTTTGTGAATTGTCATCGGGCGGTATGAAGCCTTTGGGAAGCAGCGGGATCAGCATGAGCGAGCCGATAAAAAATCCGGTCGCAGCCAGCAGGGTTATCCAGCGATGCTGCAGCGCCCATCGGCTCGCACGCAAGTAAGCGGCCATCCAAAAAGGGTCTTTGTGCGCCCGCTTGTTGCGTTTCATCAGGTAGGCAGCCATCATGGGCGTCAGGGCCCTGGCTACCACCAGAGAGGCAAACACAGCCAGCGCTGCGGTCCAGCCAAATTGCCTAAAGAACTTGCCCGGTATTCCCGACATGAACGCGGTGGGCAAGAACACCGCGATCAGCGTGAACGTGGTGGCAATCACCGCCAGGCCGATTTCATCCGAGGCCTCCATCGCAGCCTGGTACGGGGTTTTCCCCATGTGCATATGCCGCTCGATGTTTTCCACTTCAACAATGGCGTCGTCAACCAGCACGCCGATCACCAGGGACAAGGCCAAAAGCGTGACCACGTTGATGGAAAAGCCAAGGTAAGCCATACCGATAAAGGCCGGAATCACCGACATCGGCAGAGCCACAGCCGATACAAAAGTTGCGCGCATGTTGCGCAGGAACAGCCAGACCACAATCACCGCGAGCAGCGCGCCTTCACCGAGCATGGTGAGTGAGGCTTCGTACTCTTCGGCGACGGGTTGCACAAAGTTGAACGCTTCGGTGAGCTCTATGTCGGGGTGCTCGGCCTGGAGTTGCTTTAAGGCAGCCTGTACGGCAGCGCCGACTTCGACTTCACTTGCGCCTTTGCTTCGGGTAATTTCAAAGCCCACAACAGGGCGGCCATTGAGCAAGGCCAGGCTGCGTGCTTCGGCCACGGTGTCGCGCACGCTGGCCACCTGATCCAGTCGTACTCGCCGCCCCTGCCCGATACCAAGCTCAATGCGCGCCAAGGCTTGGGCTGAGTCCACCGTGGCCAGTGTGCGCATGGCCTGTTCGCTGCGTCCCAGATCAGCGCGTCCGCCGGCAGCTTCCATCTGCACGGTCTTGAGGCTGCGCGAGACATCGGCTGCGGTAACCCCAAGCGCCCGCAGGCGTACCGGGTCAAGCATCACTTGTACTTCGCGATCGACGCCACCTACCCGGACAACCGAGCCCACACCGCGCACGCCCAGTAGGCGCCGAGCCACCGTGTTGTCAACAAACCAGCTGAGCTCTTCCTCGTCCATCTGGTCTGACCGAATGGTCAGCGCCAAGATTGGAGCTCCGCTCAGATTGATTTTGTTGATGGCAGGCTCGCGCAGGTCGCTGGGCAGGTCGCTGCGCACGCTTTGCACAGCGCTGCGCACGTCATCGAGCGCCTCTTGCGATGGCTTTTCGAGACGGAATTCGGCGGTGATCGTGACACCACCATCCTGCACCTTGGTGTAGATGTTTTTCAGGCCTTCCAGCGGCGCGATGGCATTCTCGATTTTGCGTGCCACTTCGGTCTCCAGCTGCGCTGGCGCCATGCCTGGCAGCGATGCAGCAACATTGATGGTGGGCAGTTCAAGGTCTGGGAACTGCTGCACCTTCATGCTGTTGAAGGCAATCACGCCGGCAAAGCTCAGCAGCACAAACAGCATCACGGCCGCAATAGGGTTGCGGATCGACCAGGCGGAAACGTTCATCGGGATACGCGCCTTAAGGCTTGTTGGTCGCGGGTGAAGGGATCACTTGAACCCGATCACCGTCGTTCAGAAAGGCCGCGCCTGTGGCCACGATGCGCGTATCGCTGCCAAGGCCACTGGTGATTTCGATCGCATCGGCGTCGAGGCGACCGGTTTGGACCTTAAGCCGTTTGACGCGATCACCAGCCTCCACGGCGTAGACGTAGGCAAAACCCTCGCGACGCACCAACGCAGACAAGGGAACCGTCAGGGCGTTGGACTGGCTGAGCGTGAACTCGCCTTGCACAAAACTGCCGGCACGCGCTGCGCTTTGCCCCATCGCGGGCAGGTCCACGTAGACCAGCGCTGTTCGGCTCTGGCGGTCAACCGTGGGCGCCAATGTGCGCACGACACCACGCACCGCCGTGCCATCAGCCAGTCGAATTTGGGCGCTCAGGCCTGGCCGCAGCCTTGCCAGTTCGGCAGCGGTAACTTCTGCTCGCCATTCCAGTCGTCCCTGACGGATCAGGCGAAAAAGCTCCACACCGCGCCCGTGCACAGCACCAATGACAGCGCTGCTTGAAGAAATCACGCCTTGGTCGGGCGCGCGAACTTCGGATTGACGCAGTCGCAGTTGCAGCGCGGCGAGCGCAGCCTGCGCACGTACCAGCTGGGCCTGGGCGACCTGCTCATTGGTACCTTGACGTTCGGCGCTTTGGGCGCTGAGAAAACCTTGGTCCAGCAGCTCCTTGGTGCGTGCCGTGTTGGCCCGCACGTTGGCCAGATTGGCCTGCGCTTCCATCACGCCAGCCTCGGCTTGTTTCAGGTCAATCAGCAGGCTGTCGCTGGCGTAGCGCGCCAGGACCTGGCCGGCTTGCACCACATCGGCGATCTGCGCCTTTACCTCAAGCAGCCGAAGCCCGTCCACGTCCGAGCTGATGATGGCTTCCTGCCAGGGCGCTATGTTGCCGCTGGCGCTCAGGCGCTCGCTGAGCGCCTTGTTCTGGGGCTGAATCACGCTGACACTCAGGGCGGGGCGGGCATTCCCCGCGGGTGCGCTGGTTTGCGCCGATGCGCTGGCGTGCGCAAGTGCTAGAGCGCCAATGACGACGCCAAGGAGCACATGCCAAGGCCGCAAACCAAGATTTTGCGTCGGGCGGCTGCGCGTCAAGCAGTCTCTAGCGGGCAGGGAAAATAAAGTCATCATGGGCAGATGGGTGCGAAAAGGGGGTTGCGCTGCGCATGCGGGCAGGTTTGCCCGGGTTGGCGCGGACCCTCGCACGGCGCTGCCGGGGCGACGATCCAATCAAGCAGGACCCGATTTTAAGTGCCAGATCTAACACCGTGCTTGTGCCGGCCTGGCGCCAGGTGAGCGCTTAGGGGCAAGCCCTGATAGAGTCTGCACCGGCATACAGGCAATTCATCACCACGAGAGGCAGCTATGCGCGTTGCAGCGTTACAAATGGTTTCAGGTTCTGATGTCAGCGCCAATTTGCGCGCTGCAGGCGATTTATTGGCGCAAGCCGCTTCTGCGGGCGCCGAGCTGGCGATCCTGCCGGAGTATTTTTGTTTGATTGGGCGTGCCGATGCTGACAAACTGGCGATTCAGGAGGCCGATGGCACAGGCCCGATTCAAGATTTTCTCAGCGCTGCGGCGCGTGAGCATGGCATGTGGGTTGTTGGCGGCACGATTCCCATGTCCACAGGCAGGCCGCAGGCGCAACAGCGGGTATTCAACACCTCGCTGGCGTATGGCCCGCAAGGCCAGCGCGTGGCGCGTTACGACAAGATTCATTTGTTCAAGTACGACAACGGGCGTGAGCGCTACGACGAGTCTGAAGTGCTGTTTCCTGGCGACCAGCCCGTGACGTTTGACTTGCCCAGCCGCGACGGGCATGTGTGGCGCGTGGGGATGAGTGTGTGTTACGACCTGCGCTTTCCCGAGCTCTACCGCCAGTATGCTGATGCGGGTGCGCATCTGCTGTTGGCCCCCAGCGCATTTACCTACACCACGGGCCAGGACCATTGGTCGCTTTTGCTGCGCGCGCGCGCGGTCGAGAACCTGGCTTTCATGGCCGCAGCCGCGCAGGGCGGCAAGCATGAAACCGGACGGCGTACCTGGGGCCATGCGATGTTGTTAGACCCCTGGGGCGAGGTGCTTGCTTTGCATGAGCAAGACGCCGGCATGGCAGTTGCCGAGCTCAGCTATGAGCGTCTGCTGGAATGCCGCAAGCGGCTTCCCGCGCTTGAACACCGCGTTGCATGAAGCAGCTTTGGCGCAGGCTCGGGCTTGGCGTCGCGCTTGTCGCCTTACTGTCGTGCTCTGCAGTCCCGTCGCAGGAGCCGCCGCCCGCGCCTGCGGCAGATCCACCCCGGCCACCGCAGCCAGCCAGTGCTACTGCTGCAACTCCTGAGCCAGGGGCTGCGGTTCTGCAAAGACCGGGCAGCCGCTGGGAGGCTGTGGCTTGGTCCTCTTTGCCGGGTTTTGAGGCTGACGACCTGTCCCAGGCGTGGAGCGCCTGGCTCAAGAGCTGCGAGCGTCCGGGGACAAACTGGGCCGCTTTGTGCCCAAAGGTGCGCCAGCTGAGCATTGCGGATGAAGCGGCTAAACGGGAATGGATGCGGGCGCATTTGCAGCCGTATCGGGTTCTGGTGCCGGACTCC
>JAURGS010000163.1 GCA_030833685.1 Rhodoferax sp.
CGACAGGATTAGCACCTCGTCTAGCAGGCGTGGCGGCGCAATTTTGTTGATACGCAGGCTGATCGATCGCTCAATGATCAGTGCAAGCGCCAAAACTGAGCTCAAGATGAGAAACCAAATCGGCCATCCAGCGGCCTGTATGATCGAGAACAAACACAACTCCGTTGCTTCTGTGTGATTGGATTATGGCGCAGCCCTTTGCGCAGGCCGTTTTCTATCCTGTCGCAAGCCCGGGATGGACTGCCCTTGTGGATAACTTTGTGGAGAACAGGGCGATTGCCTGACCGTTGAAACATGAAATCGTTGAATGGCACCGGTTGGGTGTCTGATTGAAAATAAATAATCCTATTAAATCAACAACTTGTAATCATTTATCGGCTTTTGTTGCTATGGCTTTTATACAAGGGATACCAAGCGTTACATGTGGAGTACTACCCCAGGATGTATGCCTTGACGGCTTGGGTTTTGCATTGGCAGCGCAGCCAGGCCAGGGGCTTGCCCTATGAATGCGGGCGACGGGGTTTGGCGCGTTGGTGCACTTTGCCGGGCAGTTGCTGACCAACTGAGCGCGCGCTTTCAAAGTGTGCAGGTGCGTGGCGAGCTCTCGGGCCTATCGCGCGCCGCCAGCGGGCATGTCTACTTTGCGCTCAAGGACGATCAGGGTCAATTGCGATGCGCGATGTTCAAGCGTGCAGCGTCGGGCCTTTTGTTCCAGCCCAAAGACGGTGACACTGTGGAGGTCACTGCCAGAGTCTCCGTGTACGAGCCGCGTGGGGACCTGCAGCTGGTGGTGGAGGACATGCGACGCTTTGGCCAGGGGCCATTGTTTGAGCAATTCCTCAAACTCAAGGCCAAACTGGCACAAGAGGGCCTTTTTGACGCCGATCGCAAACGCGAACTGTCGAGCACACCACGCGGCATTGGTCTGGTGACATCGTTGCAGGCGGCCGCACTGCATGATGTGCTGACTGCATTGCGACGCCGTGCGCCACATGTGCCCGTGGTACTTGCACCAGCTGCCGTCCAGGGTGCACAGGCGCCTGGCGAGCTGGTTAATGCACTCCGGGGCCTGTACGCCTTGGTGGCCGTACAGCACAGCCAAGCCCATCGGCCCGCGCAAACCACCGATGTGACCATTGACACCATCATTTTGGTTCGAGGTGGCGGCGCCTTGGAGGACCTTTGGGCGTTCAATGACGAGCAGCTGGCCCGGGTGATTGCGCAAAGCCCGGTCCCGGTGGTGTGTGGTGTTGGCCACGAGACCGACTTCACTATTGCGGATTTCGTGGCTGATGTCCGGGCGCCAACGCCAACTGCAGCTGCCGAGCTTGCAGCCACGCCCAGAGAGGATGCCCAGCTTGAGATCAATGGCCTGCACAGGCACTTGCAGCAGGGCCTGCGACGCTTGCTTGATGCACACGATCAGCGCCTTGACACCCTGCAACAGCGCTTGGGCCGGCCCTCGCAGCGCTTGGCTGCGCAGCGCTTGCTCCTGACGCAGCATGCCAGCGCCCTGCGAGCTGGCTTGCGGCAGGTGCTGGCCCGCCATCATCAGCAACTGGATCGACTCGGTCAGGCCTTAACGCTGGCGCGGGAGCATCGCCTGCAGCGAGTGGACGAGCGGCTGGTGCGCGCTGGCTTGCGTCTTGAACTGTTGGACCCGCACCGGGTTATCCAGCGGGGCTTTGCCTGGCTTAGCGACGAGCAGGGCCATGCGGTGACGCGCGCTGAGCAGACCCGTGTTGGTCAATCTCTGCAAGCAACGCTACAGGACGGTAAGGTTGATCTGACGGTTCGCGGCCGTTCGGGTTGAAACTTTTACAATCGAGTTTTTCGCCAAACCCAAAAGAGGAATCCATGGAACATACCCTGCCCAATCTGCCTTACGCGATCGACGCCTTGGCGCCTCACTACAGCAAAGAGACCTTGGAGTTTCACCACGGCAAGCACCACAACGCTTATGTGGTGAACCTGAACAATTTGCAAAAAGGCACCGAATTTGAATCGATGGCGCTGGAAGACATTGTCAAAAAATCAAGCGGCGGTGTTTACAACAATGCGGCCCAAATCTGGAACCACACTTTCTTTTGGAATTGCATGAAGCCCAATGGCGGGGGTGAACCCAGCGGTGCCTTGGCTGCTGCCATCAACGCCAAATGGGGCAGCTACAGCGCGTTTCGCGAGGCTTTTGTGAAGTCGGCAGTCGGTAACTTCGGCTCGGGCTGGACATGGTTGGTCAAAAAGGCTGACGGTTCGGTCGACATCGTCAACATGGGCGCCGCCGGCACCCCGCTGACCACGGCCGACAAAGCCCTGCTCTGTGTGGATGTCTGGGAGCATGCCTACTACATCGACTACCGTAACCTGCGGCCCAAGTTTGTTGAGACCTTCCTGGACAAGTTGGTCAACTGGTCGTTTGCGCAAGCCAACTTTGGTTGATGCCCAGCGCACAGCATGCTGTGCATTTGGTCTGGCGCCATGCCAGATCATGGATTGACTTCAAGGGGAGCGCCCGAGTGGGTGCCCCCGTCCCCGTCCGCTCCGACGGAGCCTGGCTTCGTTTGGCGCCACCCGTGTGCCCTCACCCGCTGAACCGCCTTGACGAAAAAGGCCTTTGATCGCCCAGAGGGGCCTGCCCCGATACCTCTGGTTCAGACCGGTGGTGGTGATTGGATGGTCGAGGCGCGGCAAAAAATCTACCCGCGTAGTGTTCGTGGTTCGCTGACCAACTGGCGTTGGTTGATGGTGGGGCTCACCCAACTGGTTTTCTACGGACTGCCCTGGCTGACATGGGGCGGGCGCCAGTCCGTGTTGTTCGATCTGGGCACGCGTCGTTTCTATGTTTTTGACCTGGTGCTGTACCCGCAGGACTTTGTTTACCTCACCCTCTTGCTGGTGATATCAGCCTTGTCCTTGTTTTTATTTACTGCAGTGGCAGGGCGTCTGTGGTGTGGGTTTGCCTGCCCGCAAACGGTTTACACCGAAATTTTTCTCTGGGTTGAGAGGCGCTTTGAGGGAGACCGATCGGCCCGCATGCGTCGTGACGCGCGCGGCTTTGCGCCAGACAGGTTGATTCGAAAGACCGCCAAACACCTGGTCTGGTTGCTCATTGGCCTGTGGACAGGCCTGACATTTGTAGGCTATTTCACGCCGATCCGGGATCTGCTGGCTCATTTGATGCAAGCCAACCTGGGGTCTTGGGAAATTTTCTGGACTTTTTTTTATGGTTTGGCCACTTACGGCAACGCCGGGTTTTTGCGCGAGTTGGTGTGCAAGCACATGTGCCCTTACGCCAGGTTTCAAAGTGCCATGTTTGATCAGGATACGCTGATCGTGACCTATGACAGGGCCAGAGGCGAGCCGCGCGGCGCACGGTCCCGACAGGCCGATTTGGCTCAGTCGGCTCTGGGTGCTTGCATCGACTGCAGCCTGTGTGTTCAGGTTTGTCCCACCGGGATCGATATCCGTGAGGGCCTGCAGTACGAATGCATCAGCTGCGGTGCGTGTGCCGATGTGTGTGACTCTGTTATGGACAAGATGGCATACCCACGTGGCTTGGTGCGCTTTTCCACACAAAATGCGATGCAGAACCAGTGGACTTCGGCGCAGACCTGGCAGCGGGTTTTGAGGCCGCGGGTTCTGGTTTATGCCGTGATTTTGCTTAGCCTGGTCGTTGCCGTTGGGATCAGCTTGGCCCTGCGAAAGCCGTTCAAGGTTGACGTTGAGCGCGACCGAGGGGTGATGGCCAGGGTGGTGAATGCTGGCTATGTTGAAAACGTCTACCGTCTGCAGATCATGAACGCAACCGAGCGCGCGCAAAGCTACCGGCTGAGCGCCCATGGCATGCCAGGACTGGTCTTGATGTCGGGGGATACGCATGCTATCGGCGCCACCTTGGCTCAAACTCTGCCGGCGCGCTTACAGATTCCTCCCGGGACTTCGTCCCCAGGTGTTTACGAGGTATTTTTTGAAATCGAGGCCATCGAAAGCGGGCAACGCATCCGAGAAAAAACCACTTTTGTGGTGCCGCGCTAGACGCCCGCTGGCCTGAGTCGCCGTCTGGCCGTGCACGACATGGGCCAGGCAAGACAACGGCGCTTGGGCCCCGCCACCTACAATGCGCCGGCCGAAAAAGAACACCATGAAAATACTGATCTCCAATGATGACGGCTACCGCGCGCCAGGCATCGTGGCCCTGTACGAGGCGCTCAAGGACATCGCGCAGGTTGAGGTTGTGGCCCCTGAGCACAACAACAGCGCCAAGTCCAATGCATTGACGCTGCACACCCCTTTGTATGTCAATACGGCAGACAACGGCTTTCGTTATGTGAACGGCACGCCGGCTGATTGTGTGCATATTGCACTCACCGGCTTGCTCGACTACCGCCCTGACCTGGTGGTCTCGGGCATTAACAACGGCGCCAATATGGGCGACGACACGATCTACTCTGGCACGGTGGGTGCGGCCATGGAAGGCTATCTTTTTGGTGTGCCGGCTATCGCGTTTTCTCAAGTGGAGCGAAATTGGCGTCATCTGGACGCCGCAGCAGAGCGGGCCAAGGCGTTGGTTGCGCAAATGATGTCTCAGGGCTTGATTGGCAACGCAGCGTGGCTGCTCAACGTGAATATACCGAGCCTGCCGCTTGAGTCGCTAGGGCAGGTCAAGCTGTGCCGCCTGGGTCGACGTCACGCTGCAGAACCCGTGATCCGACAGCAAAATCCGCGTGGGGAAACCATGTACTGGATAGGGGCCGCTGGCGAGGCCAAAGATGATGCAGAAGGAACTGACTTTCACGCGACAGCGCAAGGGCATATCGCGCTCACCCCGCTGAAGGTGGACCTGACCGATCACGAAAGCCTGGGCTACTGGGTGCAAACCGCCGCCCGGCTCAGAACTTGAGTTTGCTCTTGATGGCGTCCTCACCGCCAGACCGTGGCAAAAAGCGCCCGGGCTTTCCCGCGCGACTCGGCCCTGCCAGCCCGGTTCGATCGGGCGCCGCGCCGGCGTTCAAGACCGCCTTGCCCAATGCGCCACGCACCGCATCTGCTGCTGGAGTCGGCTTGGACTCCAGTGCGGTGCGACTCAAAATGGTGCATCAGATCGCATCGCGTGGCACTTGCGATCCTCGCGTCATGTCGGCCATGCAGTCTGTCGAGCGCCATCGCTTTGTGGACTCGGCGCTGGCCAATCAAGCCTACGAAGACACCAGTTTGCCGATTGGCTTGGGGCAGACCATCTCCAAGCCCAGCGTGGTTGCCCATATGCTGACGCTGCTGTGCGCAGGGCGTGATGCAAAGTTGGGGCGCGTTTTGGAAATTGGAACGGGCTGTGGTTACCAGGCGGCTTTGCTCAGTTTGATGTGCACTGAGGTGTACTCCATCGAGCGTTTGCGTGGCCTGCATGACAAGGCGCGCGCGAATTTGCGCCAGCTTCGATTGCCCAACGTTCATCTCCTGTTTGGTGATGGCATGGCCGGGTTTGCCAAGG